>JBGAWZ010000254.1:0-3883 GCA_044227335.1 Candidatus Zixiibacteriota bacterium
CTCAAGTTGGTCGATTTGATCGGATAACAACTCGGCACAATCAAGCTCCACCGCACCGTACTCGTCCCCCAAATGAACCGATACCGTTTCCGCGTCAAACAGTCGTATCGCGGTTTGGCTGACGATATGTTGTGCAGTGTGCATCTGACGATTCTGCCAGCGTCGCTCACGATCCACCAGTCCCTTGACCGTTTGCCCGATCAATCCCGGAGCTGTCAGACTGAAGTGAATCACTTCCCCTTCTTCAGTTTCCGTTACGTCCAATACCGCAGAGCCACCGAGGGTGCCGCGATCGGATAACTGACCTCCCGAGGTTGGATAGAAGGCAGAGCGATTGAGTCTCGTTACAAAGCGGTCTCCCGCGGCGCGAGTGTCGACGATGGTAGCGTCGAATTCGACCAGCGCAGGATCGGTGTAATAGAGTCGCTCGGTCATCGGGTCAGTTCAAAGTCAAACAGTTGGCAGTGACATCGTGTTTATAAGCGACCCAACGCCTTGAATTCTCACCTCAATGGTGTCCCCCGGTTTCATCGGCTGGATTCCTGAGGGGGTGCCGGTACAAATCAGATCGCCGGGATTGAGAGTCATCACGTTTGAGATGTAGCTGATCAGGAAAGGAATCTTGAAAATCATCTGAGAGGTCCTGCCCGACTGAGTGACTGTCGCGTTATGAACTGCCTCGACAAGCAGGTCCTCAAAGGGGACGTCGGTGACTATATGCGGTCCGATCGGGCAGAATGTGTCGAAACCCTTGGCGCGTGACCACTGGCCATCTTTTTTCTGCAGGTCTCGGGCGGTGACATCATTAGCACAGGTAAAACCAAACACATGCGACATCGCCGATTCCTCAGATACTTTACGGGCCGTCCGTCCAATCACCACTCCCAGTTCTGCCTCATAATCGACTCGTTCCGATTCGGGCGGATGGATAATCTGGTCGCCGGGGTTGATAATCGCCGACGGTGGTTTGAGAAATATGAGCGGATACTGTGGCGCCTTGTCTGCCGAGAACGACGCCGCGACATGGGCGTGGTAGTTCAACCCGATACAGACAATCTTGCTCGGTTCAACCGGGGCGCAAAGTCTACACTCTGATAGTACATAAGATGAGCCAGCCGGCTTGCCTCCAAGCCAGGGTGCTCGGTCGAGCGATTGAACTTTGTCGCCGCTCACGGAACCATACGATGGCCCAACTGAACTGCTATGCGAAAATCTGACAATTCTTGCGGACATAACCCATGCTTTCGACTTTGGCGTTCATCACGTTGTTGTACACTCAACTGCGCTGTAATAAACCACCCATGGTCGCTGTGGTCAACAAGATGTCAGAGCGTTTTCGCTTGCCACTTGTTTCGTGAAAACCAGAAGGCAAGCACCGCCGCCTTGGCAAGCGTAGTAATCGTCAGTGTCCACCACACTCCATTGATTCCCCAGCCGGCCGTAATAGCCAGATAATAGGCGAGCGGAATTCGAGCAAGCGATCCAGGGAGAAAAACAAGCATCGGCGGGAGCGTGTCGCCGGCGCCGGTAAACGCTCCCTCAAGGACAATTTCGATTGCCATTGTCGTTTGAGAAACGCCGAGGATAAGGAGGTAATCAATGGCGATACGCCGCACTTCCTGATCGTTTGAAAAAATCCCCGCAATGAAGTGCGGAAAGGCAAAAAACAGGGCCGAAGTTACTGATGCCGCAACGACCGCGAGGCCCACAGAAGCCCAAGCCCCTCTTCGCGCCCGGTCCGGTTTATGAGCGCCAAGGTTCTGTCCAACCAAAGTAGAGGCGGCAATGGAGAAACCCCAACAAGTAAGGTACGACAGCGATTCCATCCGATTGCCGATTCCCATGGCCGCTCCGGCGGCCTCGCCAAACCGGTGAACCACTGACATCAGAAACCAGTAGACTCCTACAAACGCAATTTGCTGGGTTGCCATCGGCAATCCAATCCGAGCTACTTTGCCCATAGTCGGCCAATGAGGAGAAAACACAAACGGCAACTTCACTTGATAGCCCAACTTACCGCGACCAAGCGACCGGACAACAAGCACCGCACCCACCAGCATCGCGAAGGCCGAGGCGATTGCGGCACCCGCTACTCCAAGCGCCGGGATTGGTCCCCATCCGAAGATGAGAATTGGGTCGAGAACAGCATTGATGTCTACTACCAGCATTCCAACAAAAGTCGGGGTTTTGGTATTCCCAGAGCCACGAAGCGCCGAAAAGCAGGTCTCTTCAATTGCAAAGAAGAACACCGAACAAAAGAATATCCGGATATAAGGTACGGCATGAGCAGAGGCCTCGGGGCTTGTCCCCATGAAAGCGACCAGAGTTGGCGTGAGAACAAACCCTGTCACCGCATAGAATGCCGAAACAAAGTTGCCAAAGAGAAGCGCCTGCCGAAATACTTTTGCCGCACTTTCGGGGTCTCCCGCCCCGACCGCCCGCGAAATGAGCGCTGTCGCACCGACTGTGAATATTGAGGCCGAGGCGTAGACTGTCCAGATGATAACCATAGCCGTGGTGATAGCATCTTGCGCCGCCGGTCCGAGCCGCCCAACCCAAAACAAATTGATGATCGACATCGAGAACTGAAACAATTGCCCGAGCACAACCGGAATTGCGAGCGCAACGACAGTCCGTGCCAACGGACCACTGGTGACGCGTTCCGCGTGCGCAGAGAGGGATTTCACAGCGGTCGGTTCGTCATCACTGGTGGTCATGGGGAGAGTAATGGTCTCTGATGTGAATACTCACTGTCCGCTACAAGCGCTTGACCAGAAAACGGATGGCCGCCAAGTACCCTTCAACACCAAGCCCGGCTATCTGCGCGACACAATCTTCGGAGAGCACGGAGCGGCGGCGAAATTGTTCGCGCGCGTGAATGTTTGAAAGATGAACTTCAACGGCTGGCAGGCCGGAGGATTTGATCGTGTCACGAAGTCCGATGGCATAATGTGAAAGAATGCCGGGATTGACCACTATGCCCGATGCGCCGTTTTTCTGACTATTGATGAAGTTGTACAATGACGATTCGTCGTTGCCTTGAAAACATTGTGCTGTGCAGGATAGTCGGGTTGCCTCTGCTGAGATTAACTGGTTCACTTCCGCCAAAGTATTCTTGCCATAAATCTCCGGCTGGCGATTACCAAGAATATCCAAATTGGGGCCGTGGATGACGAGAATAGTCTTCATCTATTCTTTCCCGTATTTGCGTATAACCGTGGCAAGTGCACGGCGAATGGTTGGTGGATCAACTTCACGAATAGTAGCTGCCCCCGGCCGGCGCAAGAGAATCATTCGTATTTTGCCACCCTTGCGTTTCTTATCCAATTGAATCGCTTGCATAATTGCCGGCGAAGATAGGCGAACTTTGGAGACTTTCACAGCGGCAGAGGCGACTGTGCGTCGGAAGTCGGCTAGCGATACGTGATTTCCGATATGCAAAACATCCTCAATTTCCGCGGCAACCAACATCCCCAGTATGACCGCCTCGCCATGAGTCAGCCGCTGATAGCCAAGTGACTGTTCGATTCCGTGTGCGGTAGTGTGGCCATAGTTCAGACTCAAGCGTAGATTCTCATCTCGCTCGTCAGCACGGACTATCGATCCTTTGAAATGTATGGTACTCTTCAACAGTTGTTCAAGCCCGTGATAACGGAGATTGAACCCCGTCTCGCCCCAACCTGCTATTTGTGAGAGTAGCTCTCCGCCTTTCAAGCCGGCGCACTTAACTATTTCTGCAATGCCGGAGCTAATTTCCCTGCGAGGCAATGTCGCCAACCAGTCTAGATCATCGACTACGAATGACGGTTGCCAGAACGCGCCGACCAAATTCTTGCCGGTATGCAGATTCACGCCGGTCTTCCCTCCGATGGAAGCGTCGGCC
>JBGAWZ010000255.1:0-5209 GCA_044227335.1 Candidatus Zixiibacteriota bacterium
GTATGCGGTATTTGGTGTTTACACCGCTAACGTGAGTTATCCGGGCATATTCTATAACTTTGCGTCGACCAAGTCCGAGACAACCGCCAAAGCAATTCGGGAGATTGTTAAGGAAATCAAACGGATTCAGACCGACCCGCCCACGCCCGACGAAATGAAGCTGGGCAAAGACGGGTATCTAAATTCGTTTGTATTCCAGTTCGATTCCAAGGCCAAGGTGATCAATCGACTCCTCAATTACGATTTCAACGGATTGCCGGCCGATTTCAATCTTCAGCTCAAACAAAAGATCGAGCAGGTGACACCGGAGGCCGTTACCACGGCCGCCAAGAATCGTCTGCATCCGGATGCCCTCCAGATTCTCGTGGTTGGCAAAAGCAAGGATTTCGATGTCCCGCTGGCTGATCTCGGGTTTGGTGGGGTTGAAAATATTGATATCACGATTCCCTCTGGTGAGCCGACAAAAGAGTTGGCAATCACCGACGCCAATCTGGCAAAAGGCAAACAGCTTCTGGACAAAGCTGTGGCGGCTCACGGCGGTCTGGCGGCATTCAAGGCCGTCAAAACTATTTCGTACAAGGGCGTGATTGCGGTGGTCACACCCAACGGTGAATTCCCTATCAATGTCGAAGAGCTTCGGCTCTTCCCCGACAAATCACGCGGCACGATGAGTATGATGGGCCAGACCATGTACGACATTAACAACGGCAACACCGGCTGGAAGACCGATCCCCGCGCGCAAGGCGTTGTTGCCAAAACTGAAGAAGATATGATCAAGGCCAAAGAGGAATGGAATCACGACCTGGTGACTCTATTTCAGACGTCCGACGCCCCGGCCTACAAGGCGGTATACGACGGACAATCTGATCTTGCCGGTGCTACTGTCGATTGGGTGGCTATTGTTATGCCCGACGGCAAGACCGCGTGTCGAATTGCCCTCAACGCCTCAAGTGCAGCCATGGCCGGAATGGAATATTCCGGCGAAACACCTGCCGGAGAAGGACTTATACAACAGGTAGTAGAATCGTATTCTGAGGCCGGGGGCGTGAAGATACCGCAAAAGTTTGTCCAGAATCTGGCTGGACAAAAGTTTGCGACGATCAACTGGTCGGAAATACTGGTGAATCCAGAAGTCCCGGCCGGGGCTTTTGATAAACCCTGATCGAGCCAAATCATATGCGCCCCAAACTCCGGTCGGATGGCCGGAGTTTTTTTTGTCGGCATCGTTTTTTTTGGGTAGCCGACTAGACAAACCAACCCCTTCGGGCGTCATAGGATAGCTTGACTTGGGCGCTGTCGGACAATATAATTGGCGATTGTTTAGACTCATAGGTTGAGGAAAAGTGGAATGATTTCAATGCGAACCGTAAGAATAGCCGTTTGCCTTGGTGCAGGCGTATTTGGTCTAACCCAAAGTGCATTGGGCCGTGCAAGTTTCAACCCCGGAGATTCAGTCTATACGACTGCGGCATCGCCATCGTATTGCCAGGCGATGCATCAAATCGGGAAAATTGTCCTGACCGTCAATAACAACGGCACATTTGGCACCGGATATCAAAAGGGGCCACAGGATTGTTTTACGGCGGAACTCAATCAGTCCTGCGAGTATCCCAAGGGTAGCCGTACCACATACTTATTCGCCGGACTATTTTGGATCGGCGCAGTGTCGGGACGCGACACACTGGTATCGACGGGCGCCGATGGCTGGGCCGGAAGTGCAAATGAATTTCACCCGGATCAGGCGCCTCTTGGAAACATGATCTATCGCTCAATTGTCGATCCCTCCGCTTCTACGTTTGAAGGAGCAATTTCGGAGGAAGATTTTATATCGGTCTATTACGATACCTGTTCGCGCGACTGTCAGGGCTTGGGACGGGACGCTATTGACCAGCGGTCACATCGCCCCCTGAATGTCGAAATCACCGAACGGTCATTCGCCTGGTCATATTCGTACGCCGAGAGCTTTGTACTATTTGACTATGCGGTACGAAACATCGGCAACTCGCGCATCAAGCGAGTGTATATGGGAATCTATGTCGATGCCGACGTCGCGGCGCAATCCAACCAGAACGGATTTTCGGACGATATTTGCGGATTCCGCCAATCACTTCCGGCCTTCTACTCAACCAACCGCTGTGAATGGGAAGACACAATAAATATTGCGTGGATTGCCGACAACGACGGCGACTTGGCCGGTCAACCGCCGACTCCGGCGGTGACGGGCACTCGCATTATCCGCACGCCATCTGATTCGCTGGATGTCTCGTTCAATTGGTGGGTATCAAACGGCGCTCCTGCGCTCGATTTCGGCCCTCGGCACCTATCGGACACGCGCGACCTGAGTACCGGTGGAAATGGCACGCCGACGGGTGATCGCAACAAATATGCCTTTCTGAAGAACGGCGAGTTTGATTACGATCAGGTGTACTCGGCATCAATCGAGCCGACTGACTCAATCTGGCAATATCCAAATCAGAATCTTGCCGGCGACATCGCTGACGGTTTTGACACGCGCTATCTGCTTTCGTTTGGGCCTTTCGACATTGAACCGGGTCAGACTTTGCCCATTTCATTTGCGTATGTCGGCGGCGACAAGTTCCACACCAAGACTGACAACATCGGTAACCTCCCGGGGAATCCCGAGGAGTTTTATTCTAACGTCGATTTCTCAAATCTCGGATATAATGCAATTTGGTCGTCTTGGGTGTACGACAATCCGGGGTATGACACCGACACCGATGGATTCGCCGGAATTTACCACATCTGCAATGCCGGTAATGACTCCAGTTGCTGTTGGTTTGATACGACGTATGACACGATTGCGACTAATCCGCTTGTGATTGACACGTTGGCCGATTCGGGATACGTCTTTACAATAGCCGATACGGTTTGGTATCAGGGTGATGGCATTCCGGACTTTCAGGGCGCCTCACCGCCCCCGGCCCCCGATGTTCGAGTGTATCCGACAGTTGGCAGTATCTTAGTCAAATTTAACGGGATCAGATCGGAAGCGACACGAGATGTCTTTTCGCGCCAACTTGATTTCGAGGGGTATCGGGTGTATCTGGCCAGAGATGACCGTCGTTCGAGTTACTCTATACTGACCTCATATGACCGGCTCGACTTTAGCAAGTATCTGTGGGATCCAAACGAAGGTGTAACCGGAAACTGGGTACTCAGAGACGCCCCATTTTCATTATCCGAGCTACGTTGTAAGTATGCTCTGGGCGGATGCAATGACACTTCGTTCAATCCTTTGGATTATCGGCGGGATAATCCCCTAAGGCTCACCGCCTATCCCGAGTCGTTGTTTTTCTTTGTCCCGCAGGATTTCAACCAGTCGGAATTCGGCGTCTCGACCGATATTCGAAAAATATTTCCCAATCAGGCATACCCGATTTCCCTGGATAAAGACTCCTGTGCGCCGGATGATACGACCGCCGAAGGGTATTTCAAGTACTTTGAATATGAGTACGAGATCACCGATCTGCTTCCGACTGTCCCATATTATGTCAATGTGACCGCCTTTGATTTCGGATCGCCAAATTCCGGCTTGGCATCACTTGAATCCTCTCCAAATGTGAATTCAAAAATAACCTACGCTCTGGCGAGCTCGGAGGAAGTGGCCGCCCAGAACCTCGACGTATTCGTCTACCCTAATCCGTACCGAATAGATGGGGATTATCGTACTGGCGGGTTTGAAGGTCGCGGCGAGCCGGATCGCCCGGACGACAGAGTCAGGGTTGTCCATTTCGCCAATTTGCCGCCCAAGTGCACGATTCGCATATTTACCATCGACGGCGACTTGGTGCGCGAAATCAATCACGACTTTTCACCCGACGATCCCTTGTCTAATCACGACTATTTATGGCGCGGCCGGACACACACAGTCCGGCCGCTTTGCGTTGCAGTTGCATTTTCTTCGGGTCCTCAGGGGGATAGAAGCGGACAAACTTTTAGTACCAAAGCGGTTGCGAAGCCGGGCGGAATACGATAGAATTGGGGTTCAGAGTGGACGACTTGGTCCGGTCAGGGCGGTAGTGGAATTGCCCAATTTGTGGCTGGAAGCGTCTATAGTGAAATAGGTAGGTGTAAAGAGGCACGCATATGAAAAAGTCGGTAAGTACGGGAATACTTCTCATCGGGATCTCACTCATGACAACGACCGGCGCGCTGGGCAGAGCCAACTACGTGGGCGGCGCCGATCCCGGCAACCAATCGGCGGCCGGCCCGGCAGTCTGTATCACCGAGCATAATATCGGCGATATGGTGCTTGGCGTTTCAAACAATGGTACCTTCGGTGACTACGACGACAACGGGGGGCCAGACTGCTTTACCGGTGCACGGGTTCATCCGTGTGAGTTTCCCAAAGGATCAAATACCAGATATCTATTTGCCGGTGCGTTTTGGATTGGAGCGGTTTCCGGCCGCGACACTCTCGTTTCGACCGGCGCCGACGGTTGGTCGGTAACAGGACACGAGTTGTTTCCGGATGTCGCCCCTCTTGGCGACATCATTACGCGGTCGATTACCGACCCTTCCAATCCGCAAAATGACGGTGCCCTGTCCGAACAAGACTTGATCGCCGTGTATTATGATACCTGCCTTGCCAATTGTCCGGGATTGACTCGTGACGGTCTTGATAATCGCTCGCACCGTCCGCTTCACATCGAGGTCAATCAAAGGTCTTTTGCCTGGTCGTATTCGTATGCAAAGGACTTTGTGCTCTTTGATTATGCAATCAGGAATATCGGTACCACGCGGCTCAAACGCGTATACATGGGTGTATATGTCGACGCCGATGTTTATCCGACGTCTATTGGGAGCGCTGGGGCGCAGGATGACGTATGTGGGTTCCGACGTGTACTCCCCGCGTGGTACTCGCCGTCCCAAGCCTGCCAATATGATGATACGATCAACGCCGCCTGGATCGCCGATAACGACGGTGATCTTCTTTCTGAGGGAGGCGGAGTACCGAGTGTTACTGGGACACGCATTGTGAGGACTCCATCTGATTCGCTACAGGTGTCGTTTAACTGGTGGGTCGGCAACGGAACCCCCTCGCGCGACTTTGGCCCCCAAGGTCGCAAAACATTTCGTGAATTAGGCACCGGCGGTATTGGCACACCTGAAGGCGACCGAAACAAATATTATTTCTTAAAGAACGGTGAGTTCGATTACGATCAGGTCTACACTGCCAGCATCCTAC
>JBGAWZ010000256.1:0-5217 GCA_044227335.1 Candidatus Zixiibacteriota bacterium
GCTCGGTGCGGGAATCACGGCGGAACTTGACAGCGGGTGAGATAAAAGCCTATCATTGGCGAGTTTCGGTGAAGAGTATCTTCTAAAATCCAATTTGGAGTCGCAGGAAAGAGGGTATGAACGAAAACAGATCACGTTCGATGATTGAGGCGAAGGGACTATCCAAATACTACGGTTCCTTTGTCGCAATCCAAAATGTCACCTTTAGCATTCCCAAGGGGCAGATTGTTGCTTTTCTCGGGCCCAACGGCGCGGGGAAGACTACAACCATGAAAATCCTGACCGGCTTTTTGGCCCCAAGTGAAGGAAGCTCTCATATTGCCGGTCTGGATGTTCGCACTAATCGAATAGCGGCATCGCGCCAACTTGGCTACCTGCCCGAAAACGGACCGCTCTACGATAATATGACTCCGCTCGAACTTCTGCGCTTTTTCGGCGAGGCGCGAAGTATGGGCGTCTCCCAGATTCAGGAACGAATCGAAGATGTCGTTCGGCAATGTGCGCTCCGCGATGTCCTGGAAAAACCGATCGGCAAACTTTCGCGTGGGTACCGCCAGCGCGTCGGTTTGGCTCAGGCGCTTTTGCACGACCCTGACATTCTAATTATGGATGAACCTACAGCCGGCCTTGACCCTAACCAGATTCATGATTTTCGCGAGAACATTGTCCGTCTCGGCCAGTCCAAAACGATTCTCATGTCTACTCACATCCTGCAGGAAGTCTCTGCCATCGCCCAGCGCGTCTTGCTAATTCACGAAGGCAAGCTGGTTTTCGACGGCCTCCCGGAAGAACTCGCTAAAGGGGGAAGCCTGGAATCTGAATTTTACCGCCTGACCGGGCATCAGGGGGTAGCATGAACATCAACTGGAAAGTTGTCAGCGCGATTTTCAAGCGCGACCTGCGGGCCTATTTCAGCTCGCCGACGGGATATGTCTTCATTACACTCTTCATTTTCCTGTCTGTCGCCGCGGCATTTTGGCAAGAGAAGTTCTTTGCAAACAACCTGGCCAATCTCGATCAACTCAATGCGATCTTTCCTTTTCTCTTGCTCTTTTTTGTCCCGGCGCTGACCATGAACATCTGGGCCGACGAACGCAAGCGCGGCACCGATGAACTGCTGTTCACACTTCCCGCCACCGATCTTGAAATCGTCCTCGGCAAATACTCGGCGGTGCTGGGAATCTATTCCGTCTCACTCGCTCTGTCGCTCAGTCACATAGTCGTGCTGTTTTGGCTCGGATCGCCTGATCTGGGATTGATGTTTGGCAACTATGTGGGATTCTGGATGCTCGGCGCCGGACTTCTGTCGATCGGCATGCTGGCATCGCTTCTGACTGCCAATGCGACGGTTGGGTTTATTCTTGGCGCCCTCTTCTGTTCTCTGTTTGTCTTTGTGCAACCGGGGGCCTTTGTCTGGAGCCAGAGCATTCAACGCCTTATGGCGCCGGTGGGTGTGTTTGGCTATTTCGGACTTTTCTCCAAAGGGATTATCAGTCTGACGGGCCTTTTGTATTTCATCTCTATGACGGCCGTGATGATTTACCTGAATGTGCTGTTGGTCGGGCGCAGGCACTGGCCTGCGTCTTCCGACGGCCGGAAATACTGGGTGCATATGGCGCTCCGCGCCACGGCAGTCGTAGTGGCCGCCGCTTGTCTGAATGTCATCGTGCACCGGACGAATTTCCGAATCGACACCACCGCCGAGCGACTCCACTCGCTCACACCGGAAACTCGTCAACTGATCTCGGCCATTCCCGCAGATCGCCCTGTTCTTATTCAAGCGTATGTCAGCCCCGATGTTCCGCGCGAATATGTAGAAACCCGCGACAACCTGCTCAGTTCTCTTGAAGAAATCGGATCAATATCCTCAGGCCGCGTGCAGGTGCTTATTCATAACACAGAGCCATTCACAGAAGAGGCCCGCACCGCCCGAGACAAGTTCGGCATCGTTCCGCGCGACATCATGTCGACCGAGAGTTCCAATCTCAGATCTTCGCAGGTATTTCTCGGCGTCGCTTTCACCAGTGGAACCGGGGAAGAGGTCATTCCCTTTTTTGATCGCGGGTTACCGGTCGAATACGAACTGGTTAGGAGCATAGCGGTCGTTGCCAACACCCATCGCAAGAAAATTGGCGTACTAACCACACCAGCCAAAGTCTTCGGCGGATTTGATTTCCAGGCGATGAGTTCCACTCCACCCTGGTCGATTGTCGCCGAGCTCAAAAGTCAGTACGAAGTAGCCGAAGTCTCCGCCGAACAACCGATCACTACTCAACTGGATGGTTTGCTCGCTATTCTCCCGTCGGCTCTGTCCCAGGATGAACTGAACAACCTTCGCAATTACATACTCGCGGGACACCCGACCTTGATTCTGGAAGATCCTTTGCCGATGGTCAACCCGGCGCTGTCGCCGACTTTGCCATCCGATGCTCAGTCCAACCCTTTCCAACAACAGCAACAACGTCCCAAACCCAAAGGCGACATCGCCGGCCTCTTAAATTCGCTTGGCGTGAACTTCAACCAGACACAGCTTGTCTGGGACACATACAATCCGCATCCGGCGCTTGGTCAGCTTCCTCCCGAGATTGTGTTCGTCGGGCACGGGAACCAAAGCTCCGACGCATTCAATCCCGACTTCAAGGGGACATCCGGACTACAAGAGGTTGTCTGTCTCTACCCGGGATATTTGCAATCTTCCGTCGGAAGCCCGTTCAAATTCGACGCACTTTTGCGTACCGGTCGTGTCAGCGGTCTCTTGGGCTGGAGTTCGCTAATCCAACAGAGCTTTTTCGGCATGACTATGAACCGCAATCCGCGCCGTCAGCCGACCGGCGAGTCGTACATTCTGGCCGCCCACATCCACGGCTCGGCACCGGTTGATTCAACTATAGCTCCCACGCCGCGCGAATTGAATGCCATCGTTGTAGCTGATATCGACATGGTCTCCGAACAATTCTTCAAGCTCCGCGAGCGCGGACTGGAGAATTTCAATTTCGACAATGTTACCTTTGTGCTCAATTGTATGGATATGCTTGCGGGCGATTCCTCGTTTATCGATCTGCGCAAGAAGCGAGTCAAGCATCGGACCCTTGAATCAGTCGAGGCCAAGACCCGAAGCTTTGTAGAGACGAGCCTAAACGACGAGAAAGAAGCAGAGTCGAAAGCGGCCACCGCTCTGGCCGACGCTCAGCAACGGCTGAACGACAAAGTAGAAGAAGTTCGCTCTCGATCGGATCTGGACGCCCAAACCAAGCAAATCATGGTGCAGAATCTGCAGGAGGTCGAGAATCGCCGGTTCGAGGCGACAAAGGTCTCGATTGAATCAGATAAGCAAGCGGCGGTCGCGCGAAGCAAAGAAGCTACCGAGGCCTCGATTCTGGCGATCGAAAGCCGTATCAAAACGATGGCGGTACTTCTGCCGCCCATTCCGGTATTTGTCGCCGGTGTGATGATCTTTGTCAAGCGTCGAAAGCGCGAACGTGAAGGGGCGGCCGCGGCGCGCCGGTTGAGGAGCTAAATCATGAACGATACACGCAAAACACTCTATTATGTCGCCGCGGCGGTTGCCTTGGTCGCACTTGCCTGGCTCTCGCTCCCGCGTCAGTTTACACCGGAAGCATTCCAGGATCAGGGGCAGAAGTTCTTCCCCGCTTTCACCGATCCCAACACCGCCACCTCGCTTGAAGTGATCGACTGGGATGAAACAACTGGTCGCGCCAAGCCGTTCAAGGTGCAGTTCAAGAATGGCCGCTGGACGATTCCTTCGCACCACGACTACCCCGCCGACGGCAAAGAACGGCTGGCCAAAACCGCCGCCGGCGTCATCGATCTGACCAAAGACGATTTCCGCACGGACAACATCGCCNNCCGCACGGACAACATCGCCGAATTCGCCGATTGCGGGCTGATCGATCCGCTTGATGACAAAGCCACTGGCTCGGTTGGTCGTGGTCAGCGCATTACTATTCGCGGAGCCGGCGACGAAGTCCTGGCCGACTTCATCGTCGGCAAATTTGTAGCCGGTAAATCCGAGTACCGGTATATGCGTGTTCCGAATGTGAACCGTGTCTACGCCGTAAAGGCTAAGCTTGAAATCTCCGCCCGATTCGAGGATTGGATCGATCGCGACCTGTTACAACTATCTAAGGATCAAATCAACAAAGTAGTCCGCCGAGACTATTCAATAAACGAACGGTCAGGATCAGTCGAACAACGCGAGAATCTGACTCTTCTCTCCAAGGATGGCAAGTGGACCCTAAACGGTGGATCCGTCGACTCGACTGCGGTGCAGTCACTGTTGAGCGTGATCGATACTGTAACCATTGAAGGTGTCCGTAAGAAACCGGAAGGATTGTCCGCAACCTTGCGCGCCGAACGGGGGGGCTCAATTACGCAGGCCGATATGCTGTCTCTTCAGAGCAAGGGATTCTATATCAGCCGCGACGGCCAGCTCTTATCTAACGAGGGTGAATTGCAGGTACAGAGTAAGGACGGGATCACATATGTCCTTAGATTCGGCGAAGTGCTCCACGGATCCGGCCTGATAATTTCATCGGGTGAAGGGGAGGACGACGCCGCGGCCTCCGGCGCGGCCGCCAGCCGGTATCTGTTCCTGACCTGCGATTTCGATCCGAAATTCTACCCCGAGCCGAAACGCCCCAGCGACACGAGTTGGGTCGGTCGCCCTGATTCGACTCTCTCGGCCTCGGAAAAAGAACGAGCGAAACTTAAGTCGGAACATGACCGATGGTTTGAACAAGTCAAAAGATCAAACGACCGGGCGATTGAACTCAACCGAAGATTCGCCGATTGGTACTATGTGATCACCTCCGACGCCTTTGATAAACTCCACGTCGGCCGCTCTGAGTTGACCGGCAAGAAGAAATAGTCGTACATCGACCCAGAAATAGAAATCGGCTCCGCGACATAGGTCGTCGGAGCCGTTTCATTTTTGAGCTTGAGCTGTGAAATTACGCGCGAACCGGTTGCGAAGCTTTTGTCAGCGTCTCAATCGCCCTGCGCACATGGTCGGTCTTGCAGGCGTAGGCAAAGCGAATCGACGGCGTCTCGTCATAAAAGATGTCCCCCGGTATTGCTCCAAGCGAATACTGATCGATCAGGTGATTGGACAAATCCCAGGCAGTCCCGCGCCAGTTGGGAGTGATTTGTGCGTAGACATAAAACGCTCCCTTGGGCGCGACTTTGCAGGTGAGAAAA
>JBGAWZ010000257.1:0-3841 GCA_044227335.1 Candidatus Zixiibacteriota bacterium
AAGTCCGACGAATCCTTCAAAGTAAAAGGCTCCGCCTTTAAAATCGGTAGTGTACGACACACCCCCGCTACTGCTTGAAACCGGCGGTAGATCGCCTGAATTGGACCACCCGCCCAGGCGGATTCCGGCCTGATGTTGTTTGTTAAATGGTTTTACCGCGCTCGGCGTTTGGGCTAAGGCCGAACTGGCTGTGGCGATGACAAGACTGCAAAGTAAAGTACCGACCAGCGCGGCAGTCTGTCGCGACGGTCTGTTCGTGGTGATAGTAGTATCCATACTGCGAAAGATCGGCAACTTACGCAGTGTGGTCAATATCAATTGGCAGAGGAATTTTTGCCCGCCGGCGGGTATAAAACAAGGCGATTTCGCTCGTAATCCATAAGAACCGTAAACTGTTTCAAAATGGGATTGCCGATGTTCCCGTCGATGCGTTTTGACGAAGACATCCCCCCCGCCGATTCGGGGAGAAAGACCTGGGTTTGTCCCAATTCCAGCCCGCCGAACAGTACGCTTTTGGCAGTGGCTCCGCGCATGGCGGCCATTCCACCGACCCCAAGCATCCCGCCCTCAAGATCTCGAATATTTGAAAGATGATCAGTCAGGTTGTGGGATGTGACAAAATCGTCGTTGAGAATAAGGCCAATGGCGTTGCCCAGATCGACCAGGAAATTCCCCTCGGCACCGGCAACGGTGGCTGGAACCATCGGAATTTTGGAACTGAGGTAAAACGGAATCACCGTCCCGCCTTTTGGCAGTTCAAACTTTTGCGGATTGTATACGGTGAGTTCGAACTTGGTGTAGTCGACTTTGATGGGAAAGCGCGACAAGAAATCAAATCCGAGCGCGCCGCCAAAATCGGCATTCTCCATCGTCGCGCGGCCAATCGGCGACTCGTCCATCATTCCCGCCACCTGGTGATAGAGCGCCAACTCACCTATTTGCACAGAGTCGATCATGACGAGGCCGATACTGTCGTCGGCGGCGACTCCCTGAACCGGGATATAGCCGGTGATGGGGAGTTCAAGGTGTTCCACGGTCGGTTTGTAGTAGATATTCGCCGAGGCGCCGGAATCGAGCAGAAGATACACCGTGAGTTTCCCGTTGAGGGTCGCCTGGACAAAGATGTGCGATTCGACAAAAGCAAATGGAATAGTCACCGATGCGACATCGGCGGGAAAATGAAAATCGACTTTCTCCATCCCCGGCTTCTCGAAGATCACCTGATCGACTGCCAGGTTGATATCTACTTGCTCCAATATTACAGTCGATGATCCCCCCATGCCATTGACTGTGTCGCGGATAAAAAACGGGACCAGGATTCCGCCCACCGGACGGTAATCGGCCATAGTCGTGGTGATTAAGAGCTCGTCGGCAATGGTCTGGGCGACATCGCACAGACCGGTTTCAGTATCGATATACATCCATGTGGTATCTCCGGCTGTTGGCACCATCTGCGCAACATGATACTTGTGGTAACCGAGATCGTGCATGCCCAAGTAAGTGCGCGATCCCTTCCTTCGCTTTGGATCGATGTAGGCGTACGATTCAAAGTAAGCCGACTTAAGGATGACTTCTTTCTCGAATCCGGCCAGATCGAACACCCGCCCGTTCTGATCTCGCTCCCAGACAACTTTGCCGTCGCATCCGCGGGTCAAATTGATTGCATCCGATTTGAACTGGAGCAGATACTTGTTCGGCGGCACTGCCCAGGCGGTCAGGCTTCCCTCTATCCCACCCATCACCGCGGTGCCGCGATAGAAGATCGACTGCATCGCGACCACGCTATCGCGGGCCGACACTCCCCCAATCGATTCAACGAGTAGAGAATCAACATTGATCGCCGCAACCGGCCTACAAATTACGGTGACTACCAGAGCGGCAAATAGACAACGGCGAGGCATACTCAGTATTCCTGCCAATTATAATCGGCGGCGAGTATCAGTCCGATCAGGGTCCAAAAAAGCACAAGTGCCGTGCCGCCGTAGCTAATAAACGGTAGGGGCAGGCCGGTCACCGGCATGATACCTAAGGTCATGCCGATATTGACGATGAACTGAAACAGGATAATTGCAGTCGCACCGGCTACGACGAACGATGTAAATCGCGACCGACAACGAGCGGCGATACGAATACATCTGAAAAATAGATAGCCGAAAAGTACGACAACCACCAAACAACCAAGCAAACCAAATTCTTCTCCAAGCACCGAAAAGATGAAGTCAGTGTGGCGCTCGGGCAGAAAATCAAGGCGCGACTGTGACCCGGATAGGAACCCCTTCCCCCAAAGGCCACCGGAACCGATTGCGATTTTCGATTGAATAATCTGGTATCCTGCGCCGCGAGGATCATGACCGGGATCCAAAAACGTGATGATCCGCGATTTTTGGTAGTCGTGCAGACGGTTCCAGACAAACGGCGTGATCATCCCGAAACCTAGATTGGCAATGAAGGCAAAAACCGCGAAGAGCAATCCGGGCTTCAGGAAAACGAGAAACAGCAGCAAAACGACAAGGTAAATGGCCCATGATAACCAGTGCGAGGCGGCCACCAGTGAGGCGACCGGCGAGACAATCAAAAGTAAATACCACGGCGACAGCCCCGACCAGAACCAGAGTGCGAACAAGAGCACAAAAAACACCAGCGATGTCCCCAGGTCGGGCTGTTTCAAAATCAGGAGCGCCGGGACAACGCACATAAGCGCGGAAACGGTCAGGCGTCTTTTAGATGTCACAGGCAGGCGCGTGTAGGCGAAGAAGCGTGAGAGCGCAAGCAAAAGGCCGATCTTGGCAACATCGGAGGGCGAGAGCGAAACCGGTCCCAGATCAAACCATCGAGTCGCCCCCAGTCGAGAATGTCCCACCACCAACACAAGAGCTACAAGAGCCAGGCCAACGCCGTACACCATATACGCGAACAAATCCAAGAATCGAATTGGCAGATGGACAATCGCTGTGCAAGCGCCAATCGCAATCAAGAGCCACATCGATTGGCGGACAAAATAATCACGTTCGTAGACACTGGTTGAGGAGTGCGTAGCCGACATGATCAACACAATGCCGATGATCGAAAGGGCTAGCGCGGTCCCAAAGAGCCGCCAATCCAGACTTCGATAATTGAGCATCATGGCCTTGCCCCCACCGGCCCCGCCTGCGCAATCGAATCGAGGCCGAGTTTTTTGAACATATATTTCTTGATTATCTGCCCTACTACCGGCGCGGCGACGTCGGAGCCGTGACCGGCATTTTCGACAATCGCACAGCAGACGATTTCCGGATTTTCAAGCGGCGCCACTCCGACAAACCAGGAGTGGTTGTCGCCGTGGGGGTTTTGCGCTGTGCCGGTCTTTCCGCCAATCGAGTAGTACTGATTTTTGAGTCGTCGCGCAGTACCCCGGTCGCCTTCAACTACCAATCTCAAACCTTCCATCAGCGCCTGCAATGTCGGTTCGCTGAACGGAAGTTGAAAAGAGACGTCTGGTTTGACCGGCATATTGCTTCCGTCGGGGTACCGGATCGATTTCACCAGATGCGGACGATAAACAATTCCGTGGTTGCCCAACCCGCAGAAAAATTGCGCGATCTGGAGGGGTGTTTCCAGGATTTCGCCCTGCCCGATCGCATTATTCAGAACCAGCGCTTTGGTCCATCCATTCTTACCGTACCGCGAATTGTAGTAGGTCGTGCTCGGGTTGAGTCCTGCCGCCTCTCCCGGAAGATCGATTCCGGTCGGTTTCCCAAAACCGCACAGATCCATATACTTGTTGATGCCGTCGACACCCAGCCGAAGGCCGAGTTGATACATGTACACGTCGCACGAGGCCTCGATCCCGTGAACCGCCGTC
>JBGAWZ010000258.1:0-5982 GCA_044227335.1 Candidatus Zixiibacteriota bacterium
TGCGGCCGCTTCTTCGTCGATGCCGTTCTGCACCATGCCCATGACCAAACGCTCGCGCAGGGCTTCCATTTTTTCGCGGGAGCGTTTGTGCCCCATGGCGCGACGGAGTTCATCGGCCTGGCTGGGAGAGAACCCCGCGGCCGCCATCGCCACCTGCATTCCTTGTTCCTGAAAGAGCGGGATGCCGAGCGTGCGTTTCAAAATCGGTTCGAGTTTCGGATGCGGATAAGTGACCGGCTCCTCGCCGTTGCGACGTCGCAGATACGGGTGCACCATATCTCCCTGAATCGGCCCCGGACGAATCAACGCTACCTCGACCACCAGATCGTAAAACCGTCGCGGCTGATGGCGGGGAAGCGTGTTCATCTGGGCGCGCGACTCGACCTGGAAAACGCCGACTGTATCGGCGCCGCAGAGGAAATCGTAAATCTTCGGATCGTCGTACGGTAGTTTCGCCGGATCGATGATCACCCCGCGATGCTCTTTGATCAGCCGGAAAGCGAAGTCCATAAGCGAGAGCATTCCCAGGCCCAGCAGATCGATCTTCACCAGACCGGCGTCGGCGACGTCATCTTTATCCCACTGCACTACCGAGCGATCGGGCATGGTGGCATTTTCGATCGGCACCACGCGAGCGAGCGGTTCCTTGGTGACCACCATCCCGCCGACATGAATCCCGATATGCCGGGGGAAACGGTGGATCTTTTTGCACATCTCGACCAGCAGTTTGATCCGCCGGTGATCGACATTGCGATGTTCTTCTTTGAGCCGCTGTTTGATTTCCTCGTCGTCCGACCAGTGGTCAAGCAGTTTGGCTAATTGATCGACCTCTTTGAGCGAAAAGCCGAGCGCTTTGCCGACTTCCCGCACGGCGGAGCGTCCGCGATAGGTGATGACCTCGCAGACCATCGCGGCATGCTGACGGCCGTATTTGTTGTAGACATACTGGATCGCCTCCTCCCGGCGGTTGTTGGCGATATCGATATCAATGTCGGGGGCTTCCTTGCGATTTTCAGAAAGAAATCGCTCGAACAGAAGTTCCAACCGGATTGGATCAACCGCGGTGATCCCCAGACAATAACAAACCGCGGAGTTGGCGGCCGAACCGCGTCCCTGACATAAGATGCCACTCTCGACACAGAAACGCGCAATATCCCAGACAATCAAAAAATATCCCGACAGATTCAGTTTGGCGATCAACGCCAGTTCGTGTTCGAGTTGTTTGACCACCGCCGAATCTTTGCCGAGCGCATAGATGCCGTAGCGTCGCGCGGCTCCCTCGAAAGTCAGCTTGCGAAGATAACTGTCAACGGTGTGACTATCCGGCACAGGGAAATCCGGGAGTATCGTGTTGACCTTGTCGAGCGAAAAGGAGCATCGCTCTGCGATTTCTTCGGTGTTGGCGATAGCGTCAGGGTAATCAGCAAACCGCTCGGCCATGGTCGTGTGTGATTTGAGATACCGCTCGGCGTTGGGGTACAGAAGATCATGGGCGTTGTCCAGTGTGACATGATGTTTAATACAGGTGAGAATATCCTGCAGGCGACGGTCGTCGGGGAGAGCGTAATGGACATTGTTGGTCGCGACGAGCGGGATGTTGAGTTCTCTGCCGAGGTCGGCCAGTTGTTGTCGTAGCGTGTCGTGTTCGGGAAGGTTATGATGATTGAGCTCCAGATAGAAATTGTCAGCGCCGAACAGTTCACGATATCCCGAGGCAATCCGCGCGGCTGTGGTTTTGTCGTGTCGTGTGAGTGCCTGAGGAATATCGCCGAGCAGACAACCCGAGAGCGCAATGAGGCCGTCGCAGTATGATTCCAGCATTGCCCGCGTGACTTTTGCTTCGCCTTTCTTATTCTGTAATTGAGCGGTCGCCAACAGGTGCGACAGGTTACCGTACCCGTGATTATCGCGCGCCAGCAGAACCAGATGCCCGCCGGTATCAAGAGTAATCTCGGCGCCGACAATCGGTTTGATACCGTTCTCTTTGGCTGCCTGACAAAACCGCACGATGCCGTACAGGCCGTGGTGATCGGTCAGCGCCAGCGCCGGGTAACCAAGCGCACGGGCACGGATGACCAGATCTTCAGGATCGCTGGCGCCGTCGAGAAATGAAAAGTTGGAGTGGCAGTGAAGTTCGATGTAGGGCATAGTTATTCGATTCGTCTGTCGGTGCGCGGACGGGAACGTCCGCGTTGCACCGTAGGGTGCAAGGCCGACGTCCTCGTCGGACGGCATAAAGTATCGCCCCCCTCAATCAAACACCCCCTGCACAAACCAGAGGGGATCGGTCTCATCACAAAAGATCAGATACCGCTGGCAGGTGTCGACGATAATCTCGTAGTACCGTCGGTGAAACCCGGTCTGCCACCACTGACCGGACAACTCCCACGGTCCTGCCGCACGAATGATCGCACGGCGCCGTCCCGCCCAGAGAAAATCGACCGGTCGGGTGTGTTGTGTGTGCATGCGTACCAGACGCGGCG
The DNA here is from genome assembly GCA_044227335.1 of Candidatus Zixiibacteriota bacterium. Classification (GTDB taxonomy): domain Bacteria; phylum Zixibacteria; class MSB-5A5; order GN15; family FEB-12; genus JACRAV01. The sequence goes on from JBGAWZ010000258.1 coordinate 2,484, forward strand.
GCTTGAAAAGCCGCAGACCGACCGACTCCCACCGCCGCTGGTTGTGTCGTTGTGAATCTTGTAGGTCGAAACTTCTTGTCACGCCATAGGCGTGATCGCGCGTAGGACGAGGTTTCGACATCTTTTTCTTTCTTCGTTCCGGCAGGTCTTGCGACGGGCAATCGCAAGATTGACCGGCGTGTGACCTGACGTAACACAATAGTTCAAAACAATCCTCCGGCAAAATACCGGAATGAAGGTGGGCGCGGTGCACCGAATCGGGCAACGCCAGCGGTGTGGTTGATGGCGCACGGTGGGTAGCCAGCGCGGTCTGCTCGATCAACAGCGGGCGAAGATGCGGGATAGTCACGGTGATGCCGTTAATACCGCTTTCGAGTTTTAATGATTCACTTTGTGTTTGCCATTGCCGCAGGAAAAGGCGCACCGATGCCGTCGGCTTTTCCACCGCCAACGAAATTGTTTGTTCGGTGCGATTGTCCAGATTCAGCCTGATTTCCACGCAGGCGCATCCCTGACCGAATGATTTGAGACGCTCCAACAGATCACCCAGCAGTTGATTGATATGCCGGCGTAGGTAAGCGGTTTGCTCAAGCGGCGCGGAGAAGAAACGGGTGGTGGTGAATTGATGTTCATCGTTGGAAGGGAAGACTGGGTTCCCGCCTTCGCGGGAATGACAAGGGGGGCGGGAATGACAAGAAGAGCCAGTGGCGTCGGGTGCCCCCACCTGACGCGTCGAAGATAAGATGTCGAAACCTCTCCCGCCTTTGGCGGGAGACCCCTTCGGGGCAAGGGATTTCGACCTACAAGATTTTGTCGACCGGCAAGATTCACCGCGTGAGAGCGTGGCTAACATATTCCCTTCGCCGCCGAAACGTTCGGTCATTTCGTTGATCGGAATAGCCGAGACCTGCGCGATCTGCTTGATCCCCAGGTCGTGCAAAAGCGAATCGGTTTCTTCCGACATCACCAGATACTCCCGCCCCAGACCGCTTAAGAATTGTTTTTCGCTTCGGGCCGCGACAATCAGGTAGTTATCCGGTTGGGCCTGTTCGGCGGCCACGCGGGCGACAAATGAATTGTTCGCCAGCCCGACCTGAACAGTGTAGCCGAGCGGGCGCAAGGTCGCGATGATCCTGTCGGCGTAGGTTGCTTCGTCGCGATACAACAGTAGCATCCCGGAGGCGTCCAGTTGAAATAATCCGGGCGATTCCTCATGCACACTCGGCGAAAGAGCGCCGAGCCACCCGGTGATCGCCTGTGCCTCGGCCCGCTCGGCAATCAGATCACGCTGATATATCGCCAGTCCCGGACAAAACGCCTGCGCCTGCGAAAACCACCGCCACCCGTTTAGTTGCCATCGATTAATACCTCCGTGGTGACCCCTTCAAGCGAGAGCCGGCTTTTGGCGACGGTAACAATCAGCGTCTTCCGGTCGCGGCGTGCAATTTCCAGACGCAACGAGACACTGCTGGTCGGCAGAAGAGTGGTGTCGTGTTCGGTCAAAAAGATCACCAGCGCTTTGGCGCGTGTAGTTTTGGTGCGCAGACGGTGGATGAGGGTGAACTGAAACGGTTCGGTCACCCCGACCAGATCAAACGCCACCGCCCGGACCAGACGATGATCCAACAGCATCTCGGCGGTTCGAACACCTTCAAGCGGCTGGCGCGGGAGTACGACCAACAGACGATCCAGATCGACTCCGCCCGCCACTGCGCTATCGGGGAAAAACGAGCGGCTGTAATCGACATAGGCGGCGGTTCCTTTGTCGCGGGTGATTGCCGCCAATAAAAGAATCAGCAGACTGGTTTTCCCCGATGATCCACCGCCGGTCAGTTCGATCATCTGACCATACGGAATACCGCCGGAGGGGAAGAGGCGATCAAACGCCGGAATACCGGAGCTGAAAATCAGTTCGCGCGAGTCAAGCGGACGGGGGCAACTCTCCGGCCAGCGTTTGGCCAGCGTCTGTTGTAGCTCGGCGAAGGAGGATTGGTGCTCTGGTTTGATTGGCTTGGTCACAGCTCTTTACTCTATCGGTGTATACTAAACAAATGTTCAGTATCTATGATAGTAGAACCAGTCGGGGCGTCAATAACATATTGTAAATTGTTTAAGGAAGGTGAATTAGGGGCTACTGTTGAACCGCGAAATCAGATCCGGACGACGCCGGAGCCGTGAGAGCAGGGCCGAAATAGAGCATATCAACGACATACGACAGGTGCCCCGACAAGGGCATCCAATCGAGAGCCGAATCCGGCTCGACCTGCAAGCGAACATTCAGACCGACAAGATCAAACACCGTCGGCCCACCAATATCGCCATGCTGAACGGAAAACTCCAATGCGTTTCCGGGATTTAACACATGCACAACGCGCGGAGGGTCGCCGCCGAGCCACCCCGATCCGGAATACCAAACCGAGTCGCCATGAACACCGATTCCGATTCGGTAGTCAGCGCCAATATCACCGATAGAAATTGACGACCCGCCAAACGAAAAGAGCTTGGTCCCAGTGTTCTTGTTCCGATCAGTATCCAAAAAGAGCGAGCAGTCGACGCCCTCGCTTGCCGATTTGTAATCCGACCACTCCCTGTCGAACTCGACACGAAACTCAACTGATAAATCAGAACTGCGGGCATACACGCCGCGGATGTTAAACGTGTTGGTCGTACCAGCCCCAGTACCGAGAAGCCGCCAATTGACATATACCGATCTGATCGGCGAAGAACTGGAATCACCTTGGCTATCAACACCAACTACCTGTAGCAGGTGCTGGCTACCGTTGGGATGAGCAGAAGGGTTCCATATATATTGATAGGGGGGAGTGCTGTCGGTAAACATCGAACTTCCGTTAACGAAAAAAGTCATCACCGTCGCACCGCTACCGCCAAAGACTCCCGCGGAAATAGTCACAGCACCATTCACGACTGCGTTATTTGGGGGAAACTGGATGCCCACTTCGAGCGGGGCGGGGTCGCTACTGTGAGTCGCTTTCTGACTACAAGCCGCAAGCGACAGGACGGTAAGTGCGATGGCGAGATGTCTAAAACGGGTTGGGCATAACATAGGGCACCCGATTCGACTCAACCTGAGCCGGCGCGGCGCTACCGGTCGGCGCGACATACTTGCCGTCGACCGAGACGGTGAAATGACCACTGATTGGCACCCAGTCGTAGGTCCAAATTGGGGTCGGGGGGGGCGACACGAAGTGAACATTCGAAACTACGAGATTAGAGATGGGGACAAAGCCGATATCACTGGTTAGGATCGAGAACTCAAAGAAATCAGAGTTGCGAGCAAGCGAGAGAGACTGAAATGCTCTACCAGACACCCAGTTATCATTGACAAAGTTCCAGATGGAATCTCCATGGCCCCCGACAATAATCCGGTAATCTGCTCCAATGTCGTTGATCTGCACTGGTTGACTGTTCTCATCTAGAGTAATCGTGTCTCCAGTATTCCGATTTTGATCGGCATCCAAATAGAGAACACAATCGATAC
>JBGAWZ010000259.1:0-3811 GCA_044227335.1 Candidatus Zixiibacteriota bacterium
CGATTTGCCGACATACAAGTCGGAGGTCCCGCGAAATATCCAGAACCGGTTTGCCATCAGGATATCTTGTCCAGCCCTCGCATATACGGACGAAGCACTTCGGGAATCGTCACACTTCCGTCCGCGTTTTGGTAATTTTCCAAAATGGCCGGAATCAACCGGGCCAGAGCCACCCCTGAGCCATTCAGTGTGTGTACAAAGCGGGTTTTCTTGTCAGAGTCGCGGAATCGCGCGTTCATCCGGCGGGCCTGAAAATCCTCGAAATTTGAAATCGACGAGATTTCCAGCCACTTGTCCACGCCGGCCGCCCAAAGTTCCAAATCATACGTCTTACTCGAAGAAAATGTCATATCGCCGGTCGCCAATACTATCGCACGATACGGCAATTTCAACCCTTGGAGAATCTTCTCGGCCTGCCGAACAAGCGATTCAAGTTCGTCGTATGATTTATCCGGATGTACAATCTTGACCAATTCTACTTTGTCGAATTGATGCACACGGATCATCCCGCGTGTGTCTTTGCCGGCCGAGCCGGCCTCGCGACGGAAACAGGGGGAATGACCGACGATGTATTTAGGCAGATCAGCTTCGTTCAGAATGGTCTGCTTGAACATGTTGGTGAGCGGAACTTCGGCCGTCGGGATTAGGTACATATTATCCCCTTCGGTCTTGTACATGTCGTCGGCGAATTTCGGCAATTGACCGGTGCCAAACATCGTGTCGGCGTTGACCAGATAAGGAGCGTTGGTCTCGACAAAACCGTCGGCGGTGTGCGTGTCGAGCATATAATTAATGAGTGCTCGCTGAAGTAGCGAACCTTTGCCGCGCAAGAGATAAAATCCCGAGCCCGAAATTTTGGTCGCCGCTTCAAGATCGAGTATGCCGAGCTTTTCGCCGATTTCCCAGTGGGGTAAAACTTTGAAATCTTTCTTTGGAATCTCCCCCCATTCGCGAACCACTTTGTTGGCTCCGGCATCGGCTCCGACCGGCACACTTTCGTGAGGAAGATTGGGAATCCATGCGAGTGCCGAATTCAGTTCGGCCTCAATCTGCCTTAGCTTTTCATCAAGCGCCGAAATTTCATCGCCGACCTGGCGCATCTTCTCGATGATGGCGTCGGCCGGCTCTCCCGCCTTCTTTTTCTTGGCGACTTCGGCCGAAACAGTATTCCGCTCGGCCTTGAGCTGTTCGACTCGGGCAATTGTGTCGCGTCGGTCTTTGTCTATGGCCAACAGGCGGTCGATGTCCGACTGGTCGTTCTTCTTGGCTATCCCGGCTTTCACCAGGTCGGGGTTCTCGCGTATAAGTTTCAGATCAAGCATATATCGGATTCCTCGGTGGTTTTCGGTCAGTCGTTTCCGGAACTCAGATCGTCCAAGGCGGACGATCCCGTCCGCCCCTCTCCTCGACTCAAGTTATTATATATCAACAGCAAGCGCCAGTCAACGGACGGGACAAACTGGAGCGATGATGCGGTTTTCCCAATAGCGTCTTTGCAAGTGCCCCCTCACCTTTCACTTCGTGACATCCTCTCCCGGACGGAGAGGACATACCTCCCTGCTTTTCTGCAATTCTCGGACAATCTCCTTCTCCCTTCGGGAGAAGGTGGCCGAAGGCCGGATGAGGGGTCCTGTCCCGGTCCCCTTTGCCCGCCAGGCAAAATCCCCCTTGCGCTCGGTCCGGAAACCTGTATCTTTACGGGCTACGATTGCTTAGGAGTTATAGATATGGCAAAAGCATGTGATGTTTGCGGAAAAAAGCCGGTATTCGGCAATCGGGTATCCCACGCCCACAATGTGACCCCCCGTCGGTGGGTTCCCAATCTTCGCCCGGTGCGGGCGCTGGTCAACGGTGTGCCCAAACGGTTGACTGTCTGCACATCGTGCATCAAGGCTGGCAAAGTGGTCAAAAACGTTCATGGCCGCCGTCCCAAATTCGCCAAAGCGACACCCGCCGCGGCCTGATTTCCGCTCATATCAGACAAATTCAAAAACCGCCGCAGGGCGGTTTTTTTGTATTGGCAAACTAAGTCGGCCGCCGGGGGAGCCAGAACCCGGCGGCCGTGGATAAAAGGGCCGATCCAATGGCAGGGAGGGGTTTTCTTTCGTGCCGTCGGGCGTCCTCACCCGACGGCGGTTGTTGTTTGTAAGCACGGTCAGGTGAGGGCGCCTGACCGCACAAAATGCTCACCTTGCCAACAACTTCACCACATCAACCCCCGAGAAGCGGGCATAACTGGACAGCGCCAGCCCGACGCGCGCCTGCATGAGATTCACCACATAGTCCAGATACACCGACGCAAAATCGGCATCCCGTATTCCCGATTCCGAGGCAATCAGGTTTTCACGGGTAATCTCAAGTTGCGCGCGTCGGCCGTTGAATTGGTATTTCTGTGTGGAGCCGAGATCGACCTGCGCTTGCTGAACCTCGCGCATCGCACTGTCGATGAGAGCTATTGATGCCTCGGCGCCTGTCGAAGTCGACAGGTCGACGTCATGTAACTTGGTCATTGCGGCCAGAGCACCTTCGGAGCCGTCGAGTAGCGTGTGGCCGTTGTACGATGATTCATCGATAGTCTTGTTGTACTGCGCTACCAAATCCTGAGCGGCGCGATCATACGCCGACTGGGCCTCGGGCGAATTGGTCGCGTCGTTGGTGGCGCCAACAGCTAATGACCGCAATTCGACAAGCTGGCTGTGCATTTGGGAAAGCACACTGTCGGCGTAGGAATACTTGTTACTGGTGGCGGAGAGATTTTCAATCTCGGCGTTGAGCGAAGCAATTTGCGACCGGAGATTTTCGGAAATGACCAACCCGGCGGGATCTTCGGCCGCGGCAAAAATCCGATCACCCGAAACCAATTTCGACATCTGGCGATTAGCGCCCAACATCGACAGCGCTATATATCGATTTGAAAACGAACGCGCATTGATTCCCCAAATACTCATACCCTACCCTCTCGCAATGGAGTTGGCGGAATGCCTCTTTCTTGACAATCGCAAACTGAATGCCGCGTCTCCGTCGACGTAAGCTATTGCGTTACCGCATATTGCATGCGGTGCCCCCGGCTGAATTGGCGGATTCGGGCCACATTATATAGGAAGTTGACAATCCCTTGCCAGAGGGCCCAATCTCCGCTCGCGATCCACGGCAAATAAAAATGCCGTCGGTAGGGTAGTGAAACCGACGGCATGGTGGTGGAACGAACAATAGAGCTAACACAGCTCTATATCTCTATGGGGAGACTTATTTTTCTTCAAGTCTCCTGATGTACGCGGGAATAGTCAGGTCGTCGTTTGAAAATGTCGGTACACGGAATCGGCGATGGCCATTTCCGTTGCCGTTGCCATTTCCATTTCCGCCCGTTTGTTCTACCGAACCGTAGGCCATGCTTGCAAAGGCGTCTTCGGCCTCGACAAGTACCGGCGCGGGTTCCGGCTCTGGTTGCGCGACCGCGGTAACGGTTTCGGGGAAGAGCGTAAGTCCTGACACAACGAACGGCTTTTTCGCTTCTTGCTTTGGCTGTTCGGCTTTGACCATAACCGCCGGCTTGCCGAATCCGGTAGCGATGACAGTCACGCGCATTTCATCCTGCATAGTCGGATCGATCACTGCGCCAAAAATGATATTGGCGTCGGCACCGGCCGCCTCGTAGATCGCCGAGGTCGCGACATTCACATCGAACAATGTCATATCCTCGCCGCCGGTGACATTGATCAGCACACCCCGAGCGCCGTCGATCGAGACATTCTCAAGAAGCGGCGATGAAATCGCCTGCCGCGCGGCGTCGGCCGCTTTTTCGTCTCCCTTG
>JBGAWZ010000260.1:0-3806 GCA_044227335.1 Candidatus Zixiibacteriota bacterium
ATTCCCTTATGCACGCTGACTTAAGCGAGGCCTCGGCGGTGCGCAAGACCGACGATCAGGTTGACGAAATTCACCGAAGTATGTATCAGATGATCCGCGACGGAATCCTGGCGCATCCGGAACAGGTCGATACGTATATATTGTTTTTGTCAGTCTCGAGATATCTGGAGCGAATCGCCGACCATGCGACCAATATCGCCGAAGACGTGACTTACATGATTCAGGGTGAGATTGTGCGCCATCCATTTCGCGCACAGGCAACGATCGACAGTTTGTTGCGATAGGTAGGGCAGGTTCGTCTTTGAACCCGCCCTCCACAAGAGATCAATGCATCGATTCTCTATCGCCCACGCTCTACTCGCCAACCTCTTCGGCGAGTTGATATCGCTTGTACACGCGGGCGTAGTGTCCGCCAAGCGCCATCAGGTCGTAGTGACGTCCCGACTCAATCACCTTGCCGTCCTCGAGCACATAGATCATATCGACCTTCTCCAGAGTATCGGGGCGATGCGTTATCAGAATCGCGGTCATTTCCGGCATGACTTCGTGGAGTCGCTCCCAAAGCCGGGCTTCGGTGCGGGCATCCAGTGCCGACGTACAGTCATCCAGAATCAGCACTTTCGGTTTTCCGACCAATGCACGCGCCAATGCCAGGCGCTGTTTCTGACCGCCTGAGATCGACATCCCGCGGGTGCCGATCGCGGTGTCCAGACCCTTTGGAAAAGTCGCGATCTCGTCCTTAAGCTGAGCAACTTCGATCGCCCACTCAAGGATAGTGTCCGATATCGACTCGCGGCCGAACAGAATATTATTTCGCACGGTGTCGCTAAACAGCACTGGCTCCTGCGGTACATACCCGATGCTCGCCCGGAGGTCTTCGAGTTTGTACATCCGCAGATCGAGACCGTCAAGCTTGACGTTTCCACCGGTCGGATCGACCAGGCGGGGGACAAGATTGATCAGCCACGTTTTTCCCGAGCCAACTTTGCCGACCAGTGCGATCTTCTGACCGGGCTTGACACCAAACGAGATACCGTCAAGAATATGCCGCTCCGTTTCGGCGAATTTGAACGAGACATTTTCAAACTCGAGCGCACCATGCAGATTGCCGTTTCCGGGAGCAGTACCGGTGTCGGCAACCATTGGCGCAACACTCTCAAGTTCGCTCAGTCGGTCTATGGATACGGCCGACTGTCGCGACTTGACCAGGAATTGCCCGATGTCGAACATGGGGAAAACCAAGTACACGACATAGTACACAAAGGCGACCAATTCACCGACTGTCAGATTTCCGCCTATGGCCATCAGTCCGCCCGCGAGCGTGACGATGATGATCCCAATCTGCCAGATGTAGAAGTACATCGATTCGACCCGCACGTTGGCCTTGATGGCGTCGATTTCGGCAACCCGCCGTTCACTTAGCGCCTGATCGACTTTGGTCAGTTGGGCCTTTTCGCGCACATACGATTTGACCACTCTTATGCCGGAGAAACAAGCCTCCATGACATCGGTGAAGTGCGAGATCTTCTTTTGAAGCGCCTCGTACCGTTTATCCAGCAGTGACGAAGTCTTGAAGAAGATCACGATCAATATTGGAAGCGGGCCGGCGCTATACAGTGCCAGCTTGGGATTGATCGTCACCATCATCGTTACCGCAAAGGTCACCATCAGGATTGCTTCGTAGAACCGAAAGATTCCCGAGCAGGCAAACCAGGAGAGTTTCTCGGCGACGTCGTCCGTCATCCGGGTCACCAAATCACCGGTCCGGAACTTGTTGAAAAAGTCGGGACCTTTGGCAGTGACGCCGTCGAATGACTTCTGCCGAAATAACCACTCGAGCTTGATATTCATCCAGGTGCGATGAGCCTGCACGACGATATACAAAAGCGCCGCAACCAGACCAAGAGAGATGACCGAAAGCGACAAAGTAAGAGCAGTGGAAACTCCCCAGTCGTTGCCGTGAGAGACCAACCACTGCGCCACCGGATGCGGCGCCACCTGTCCGGTTTTGACATAGTCCACCGCAAACTCGATCAACCGAGGCAAGAATACCTGTAGCGAGACTTGAATCGGCGTTAGAACCAACAGGACAGTCAGGACGAATTTGTAGTCCTTATAATACGACCAGAGCCATTTTATTTTCTTACGCATAATTAGTTGCTCCTGAGCCGGACTTGAACTGTAGGTGGAAGAGCTTGGAGTAGTAGCCTTCTTTGTTCAAGATCAGCTCGGTATGTGTACCGCGCTCGATAATTTCGCCGCGCCGAATGACCAGAATCTGGTCGACATCGAGAATAGTCGACAACCGGTGCGCGACTATGAGCGAGGTACGATTGGACGTCAGCTTTTTGAGCGACGCCTGTATAGTTCGCTCGGTTTCCGGGTCGACCGAGCTGGTTGCTTCGTCCAGAAGTAACACTTCAGGATCGACCACCAAGGCCCGCGCAAACGAGAGCAGTTGTCTCTCGCCGCGGCTGAAATTGCTTCCTTTTTCTGAGACGACCGTCGCGTACTGCTGAGGCAGGCGCGAGATGAATCGCTCGGCCTCGACCGTTTCACCGGCCGATTTGATCCGCTCGGCGGTCACAGTATCATTTTCAAGCGAAATGTTCTCCGCCACCGTACCCGGAAAGAGGATAATATCCTGTAGCACCAGCGCAAACTTCCGTCGCAGGTCTGCTTTCGCGAATGAGCGGATGTCGACGCCGTCGATCAGTATTCTCCCCTTCTGCGGATCGTACATCCGAAGCAGTAAGGTGATGATGGTCGATTTGCCACCACCGGTAACACCGACCAGCGCTACCCGCTTGCCGACGCCGATCTCGAACGAGACATCGCGCAGTACCCAGTGGTCGTCGTTGCCGTAGGAGAACCAGACATTTTCAAACCGAATCGACGAGGTAATCGACGGAATCGCCAATGGACTCGCCGGATCGGGAATGGCCGATTGTTCACTCAGTATGCCTACTATCCGCCGCGCGCCGGCGAGGCCTTTCTGGATCACCGAAAGTTGCTCCGAAGTTCGGTAGATTGGATCGAACGACCGCCAGATCAGCACCACAAACATGCTGATGGTGCCCACAGTAATGATCCCTGATTCTTTCCAGATCGCGCCGAACAGCAGAACGATGGCCATCGCCGCATATTGCAGAAAGCTCATAAGGTTGAAAAAGAGCACAAAGCCGACATGGACAAAGATTTCGTCACGAAACTTTGCCTTATTGGCGGCATTCAACCTGGCGCGGGCGTAGGCGCCACGGTGAAAGATCTGAATGATCGACATGCCGTGGAGCATCTCCGTCAGTGTTGCGGTAACTTCGGCCATCTTCTTTCGCACTGCGAAAAATCGCGGGGTGGTGATCTTCTGAAAAACATACACACACACCAGCACTACCGGCACGAAGCATAGAAGTACCGAGGCCAACTGCCAACTGTAGTGAAACATGAGGGCGAAGATTCCTACGATCAACAGGAAGTCGCCGACAATCAACACGGCGGCATTGGTAAAGAGCATCCGCAACGACTCAGTGTCGGACTCCACCCGCGAAAGCAATCTTCCGACCGGATTCTTGTCGAAGAACTCAATGTCCAGCGACAATAGATGCTCAAACAACTTGCGCTTGAGGGATACCATTACCTCTTGGCCGATCGTTTCCAACCGAACTCGTTGAATGAACTGTAGGATCAGGGTGACTAGTTGGATTAGCGCAATCTGGCCGACAGTCCAGAGTAGTCCGCCCACATCTTTGCCGGCGATGTCGACATCGAGCGCCTGGCGCAAGAGCACAGGCCAATAGAGCGACAGC
>JBGAWZ010000003.1:0-17269 GCA_044227335.1 Candidatus Zixiibacteriota bacterium
AAGAGCGCGGTCATCCCCTCGTGCGCTTCTTTTTCCAAGTCGCGCACAAACCAGCCGTCGAGGCCTGAGCCATACAGGACGGGAAAATGCGCCTGTTCGTCGGTGGCGCCAAGCTCGATGAAAAGATCGAATGTCTTGTTTAAGGCAAAGTCGGGGCGGGCATTGGGACGGTCGACTTTATTAATAATGACAATAGGTCGAAGACCGAGCCGAAGCGCGCGCATGAGGACATACCGGGTCTGGGGCATTGGCCCTTCGTTGGCGTCAACGAGGAGCAGGACAGAGTCGACCATCGAGAGCACCCGTTCCACCTCGCCGGAAAAATCGGCGTGGCCGGGGGTATCGATAATATTGATCAGGTATTCATTCCAATTGATGGTGCAGTGCTTGGCCCGGATGGTGATTCCCCGCTCCCGTTCCAGAGCGTTGTTATCCATCAGCCGCTCGGCCATCTGCTGGTTATCGCGGAAGGTATGGGCGGCGCGAAAGACCGAATCGATCAAAGTAGTCTTGCCGTGATCGATATGGGCGACGATCGCGAGATTACGAATTTTTTCCGAGGCATGCATACTGCCGCTCAACCCTCTAAGGCGCTGGGAAGTTCCCGGCTGTTCATTGTTTCTTCGCGACAACTATCGCGAAAAAGAAAACCCGGTTCGGCGAAGGGCCGGCCGGGCGCTGATAGTCGCGGCAAGTATAGCACCGAAGTCCCGAATCTCCAACTGTTATTTTGTGGCGGGCGAACAGGTCGGTTTACGGATCATAGTTCGGTGACAGCGACGAACTCGGCCTGGCCGCGAGCCGAGAGGCACTACTTGGGCAGATCTTCCTCGGATTTGAGCCAGACTAACGCCTCTTTAGAATCGGAGAATATCCTGACCGCGATGGTATCCTCAAATGCCTCGTGAAGCGCGACAAACATCCGCGCTGTCGAAGTATCAGAGCCGGCCGGAAAGAGAATCGCCCATTTGCACTTCCCGGTGATTTTCTTTATGCGGGTCACATAGGCGCGGAACGTATCCAAATCCTGCAGTGACCAGGTGACCGATGCGCTGGTGAAATCGCACAGGGTATTCATACCTTTCCGGTAAGTGGGATCGGAAATGACCTGGTCGATCATCTGCATTTCTTCGGTGACTGTGACATTGCCGATGTGACGCTTGTGAATCAGACCATGGACAGAGTCAATTGAGTATTGGCTACGAGTCGGCTTTTGAACCTGATCAGTCATTCTGATGAAGTATGCCCGGTGCACAAATTGTGGTCAAGATTGAAATTCGCGCCTGGGATGGCAGGCCGACTTGACCTGGTATGGTTTGGTGATATGTTTAAGGATGTCCAATCAGCCGCTTTCAGTGAAAATAACCGGCTCGGGGCCGGCGGTAGTCTGTCTTCATAGTAGTACCAGTTCGTCCAAACAGTGGACGGCGCTAACCGAGTCGTTGTCGCACAGATTTCAGGTAATCGCTCCTGATCTGTGCGGCTACGGCGACTCGTCGCAATGGACACTGGACCGAGCGCTCAGTATAGACGACGAAATTGCGCTCAAAATAAACGCCGCCCGTTGAGGCGGCGTTTTCAAACTTCGGGCCGGTAGTCGCGAATCTACTTGATCGGAATCCGCGTAATATTGGCCGAGAGCCACTTGTCAAATATCTGCAGTGCCGGGTTGAGTTCGCGCGAGGTCTGCAGATTGCGGGTATTGCAAAATTCCGTTGCAAAGTCCCTATTGTACTGGAACATGTTGCCCAGATCGTCGGCGCCGGGAAATCCTAATCCACGGTAGACATCGGGTTCGATGGCGTTGTAGGAGACTTCTTTGCCCAGCGCTCCGGCGAAGGCCACCGCCATCTGTGCGCCGGTGATGTGTTCTCCCGCGATTCCGACCCGTTTGCCGGCAAATTCAGATCCACGCTTGAACATTCCGTAGGCGCATTTGCCAATATCGTCGACTGCCATCGAGGGAAAAAGGGCATTACCCAGCGGCATCGTGATCGAGAGTTTTCCGGTTGGGTCAGCGGTTGGCCCCATGCCGAAGAATATGAAATTTTCCCAGTAAAATGAGGTAAGGAGATACGTTGTCGGCACACCCGTCTGGGCGAAATATTTGTCAGCCTCTCCCTTGCCGTCGAAATGCGGCACCTTGTACTTCCCCTGCAAAGTGGGCATCCGGTTATCCGAAAGCGGCACTAAGATCCGGGTGTCTTCGAGTGTCGACCAGATGACATGCTGTACGCCGGCGGATTTGGCGGAGTCGGCCATCGTTTTGGCTTGCGCCATTTCTCTCTCGGCGGAGAAATGCTCCCAGAAATTGGTGATACAGAAAACGCCGTGAGCGCCGTCGAACGCCTTCTTCACACTCTCCGGATTATCCAGATCGGCGGCGACTACCTGGGCGCCGAGAGCTGACAGAGCTTTGGCTTTGTCGGAATCGACATTGCGAGTGATCGCCCGCGCGGAGAATCCTCCATGTGGATCAGCCAGAATCGCGCGAACCAATCCGCCTCCTTGTGCGCCGGTGGCGCCAACTACCGCAATTATTTTCTTGTTAGACATCTGCCCTCCTCAATTTGCCAATTTGTGTTTTGAAGTGTCCTTACGATTTAGAACTGAGTGAACCAAATACGGTCACACCGCGCCTCTCACCCTTTGAGTCGACGCCGATGATCAATGATTCAAGTGTCCCAATTTCGGATAGTGGTTTGCGAAACGAGTGAATTTCGCAAGTGATCTCTAAACCATCGGTTTGTTTTGCAATTTGGATGTTCTTGACGGTGAAGTCGGAAGTCGGCGCAGGAAACCAGTCGACCGGAACAAATTGTTTGTCCGTAGATCGCGCCGACAAAGTGAGCGTGAGCTTACGCCCGGTGGAATCCAGCGCACCGAGCTGAGTGGCGGCGGAAAATCCGGTCGGCGTTTTTTCGGCGGGAAGTTGCGCCCGCCACTTTGCGAATTGACGCTCGCCATTACTCGCCTGCAATGTTGGCCCTTTGGTTGATACGGGAAGTTCGATGGAAAGATCGACTCCGCCGGGGATACACTCGTCGTGACAGACGAGCCATTTGACTTTGGCGGTGAGAGTGACTTTGCCGGTCGCGGGTGTATTTTTCGGGGGAGTCACTGCAATTGCTAATAAGAGTGAATCTGAGTAACCGTAAGTGGTCAGCGGACCTTTTTCGGTAAAGCGAACGGGTAAAGGCCACTGTAAACTGCCAACTGTCCATCCGGCGGGCAGATTCCATTTGATCATCGGCGGAAGACCGGCATCGCCGGCGAATTTCCAATAGAGATGCCACCCCGGATCAATATTGAAGAAAACTCCCAGTGTGAACGGCACACCGGGAGTTACAGTTGTTGTCGAGGCAATCAGGCGGGCGTTGATTGGTTCTGAGGTCACCTCAGTGCTTTGCACAATCCCGCCAAGTGCGAGGAAAGACAGCATAACAATGCGGACAAGGCCAATACCGAGCTTTCGTCTGATTTCAAACGCGATACCTGCCATTGGTTATTTGGCGTACTTGACACCACAGCCGTACGGTTTGCTCTCGGCCATAGTTACCGGCTTGCCCGCCAGCAGTTCATCGAGCGCCTGTTTGACAAAGTTCACTTTGTCTTTGGGTTCCTTGGCGTCCTGCGGATCGTCGTCGATCGCGCCGTTATAGCGAATCACACCATCATTGGTGATGATAAACACATGCGGGGTGGTCTTGGCCGAATACAGCTTGCCAACTTCGCCGCTTGGATCGAGCAAGATCGGATAGTGAATTCCCCACTTCTTGGCCATGTCGGCGTCGCCGCCGAACTGCGGGTGATTCGGATTGGTCGAATTGACCGCCAAGAAGACAACATTTTTGGAACTGTATGCTTTGTCAAGATCGGTGAACGTGTGGTACTTGTCGAAATGGCGAACAATGAACGGGCAGTTGGCATTGAACCACTGGACAACCACTGTCTTGCCGGCGCCCAGGTACTGTTTGAGCGAATGGACTTTCCCTTCGGTATCTTTGAGTGTGAAGTCGGGGGCCTTTTGTCCCGGCTCGGCTGTAATAGTTGCCGGAGTTGTGGTTGCTACGGCCGGTTTGGTCATGGCGGCTCCAGACTGATCGCCAGCCGAGACACCTGCGGCACACAGGCCGAGAATAGTGACAGCGGCAGAGGTTACTTTGACAAGTGTGGACATTTTCTCTCCTTCGGGTGCAAATACGGACGTTGGTAATCTGTTGCTCTTAAACCCACGGGATACCCCGCCGGTTCCACACGATTATTGAGTGAGTAGACCGACAATAGCGACAATTGGTCTCCACACTCAAATCTTACAAATCTTCAAGCCGCAGAGGTGTATCGGACCTGGCCCAGGCGCGGTTGAATTGCTGTTGCACCTGCGACGCCTCGTACTCCTTCCCTTGCTTTTGCAGGGCGACCATGAGGCCGTAAAGCGACCGACCGTTGCGCGGGTATTCGGCCAGGTCGGTGCGGAAGACCGACTCCGCTTCGGCGAAGCGGCCGAGCTGGATGAGCAAAGCGCCGAGTGTTTCCCGCGAGGCGATATACCAGGCTTCGGGTTCGTCGTAGTACAGACTATCTTGAATGTTAGCGGCACTGTACAGTAACTTGACTGCATCCTCCGCGCGATTTTCTGCAACCGCAATTTGTGCCGTTAGTAATGACCGAGGAATCGGCATGACACTTTTAGCTGAGTTGATTGTGCCAAGGTAGGCTTGCGGAGAAAACTGCGACTCAGATTTGTTCATCGCCGTCAGTTCTCTTTTCGCGTCTTTTACCTTTCCGGTCGAGGCAAAGGCCATCCCGCGCGCAAAGTGCCACATGGCGGTGATCACTTTCCAACTCGTATCGGGCGCCGGCTCGGCGAGAATTTCATTCCACTTACGGAATTTGGCCTGAATATAATATTTGGTCGGGCCGACTCCCTCAATGTGCGGATCGACGAGCCAGAGCGGCGCGCCGACGGTATTCAGCATATCTGCGTAGTGAATAGCATTGGCGTACTGGCCGTCGAGCGCATACGAAACCGACAAAAAGTGAATATTGTGCGGGTAGTACAAAAGCGAATAGAAGCCGCCTCCGCCACCTTCGGCGAGATAGGTTGAATCGATTTTCACCGCCGCATAATTGGCATTGATCGACTGCTCATAGTTGCCGGTGCGGATATAAGCGTGTCCCGGCATATGCACGAGATGTCCCGCCGCAGGGACCAGTGTGCCAAGACGATCGGCGGTCGCGAGTGCTTTTTCCGGCTCAGGTGAGGCCTCGACTGCATGGATATAGAAATGTCCCGCGCCCATGTGGTATGGGTCGCGCTTCAAGACTGATTCGAGTACACCAACCAGTTCGGGTGTGCCGGGAGCAGGAGTGCCGTCGATTCCCCACAATGCCCACGGGCGCAGGTTCATGGCCGACTCTGCAAAGAGCACTGCGGCATCCTCGTCGTCGGGATATTTCTCGTGCAGAGCCTTCATCGCTTGCCAATAGGCCGAATCCAGCGCGGCGTAATTCGGTTTGGGGTCGTTCGTGTATCGCGCAGACATCGCATTTATGTACTCCTGCTCGGCAAGTGAAGCAAAGCCGGAGAGCATGTGCGCTTTTTGGATAGACTGAAATGCTTCGACCTCGCGGATCGAATCAATCGGCAGGTTGTAATTCGAGCCCAGAGCATACGCTACCCCCCAGCAGGCCATGGCTAAAGTCGAATCGAGTTCGGCCGCTTTGCGAAATGAACGGACTGCCTCGTCGTGATTGAAAGCATAGCAGTAGGTCATCCCCTGGTCGAAAAAGCACTGGGCTTCGGGGATTTTTGTCGAGACCGGGTGGTGGTGCCGTCCCAGGCCTTCGACGAGGACGGCCTCGGTGGCGCGGAATTTCTGCCGGCCTCCCGCACAGTAGTCGCAAGTAATGCCGGGTTCGGCGCTGATGAACGCGAGCAGAATGAACGCTGCGATAAGACGAATACGCATCTATGATCCTCCGTGAAAGCGGTATTTTGTCGAGTATGATCCGTTAGCAGATGACCGGACTTCGACTATCTATAACAAAGAGTAAATTACTCTTTGTTCGTGGCGCTGTCAAAGGAGAATTTAGAAGGGACAGACGAACTACGCCCTATGATCGGAGCGATGACCTGCGGAGAGTGCGGTGCGCTTTCTTCTGCGACCCGATCAAAGTAGTCTTGCGCGCTTTGGACATTCGTTTGACCTCGTGTTCGCGCCGCATAGCCAGTGAGAGTGAGCCCACCTTTTCGGAATAGACCAACCGTACCGGACGGCGGGAGGCGGTGTATTTGGCGCCGTGGCCGGTGTTGTGACGCGCAACTCGGGCCTTTACGTCAATTGAGATACCGGTATAGAGAGAGCGGTCGCGGCACCGGACCATGTACAACCAGTATGCTTTCGATTTCTTAGGCATCGATGTCGCGGGTTGCTACTCGAAAAGAGGAACTTTCGTTTTGCTGACCCAGAGTGGCGCCGCGGAGTTTGTCTGTTGACGGAGCAGTAGATTCAATTGTGCGGCATGGTGCTGGACATGGCGCATGCTGTAAAGATACAGTTCGCCAAAGGTGAGTCCGGGGCGAAGACCGGTCGCCTCGCGGTCGGCCTTTTCTTCGGTCAGCTCGCGGATTGTTCTCCGGAGTTTTTCGCGGCAGTGCGCGAGATATACGAGCAGTTCCTGCTTTGTATATACGCGGGGCGGAAGAACACCCTTCTCATCGAGTTCCTCCAATCCGAACGGCGGGGGAGGCAAAAAGCCCTCTTCGGTGTCGGAAAGATAGAGATCGGTGAAAAACAAGGTGTGCGAGGCCAGATACCAGAATTCGTGCCAGTCGACTTTGTCCCCCCAGACTTTATCGGGGCAGGCGACCATGGCGTTTTCGAGCATATCGAGCGAAGCTCCGAACTGACGCCAGATAATGTTGCGGTACTGATCGAATGTCATTTTGACTTTCCTATATGTAAGTTGGTCCTTCGGCCGGAACTGACACTACCCGTAAGGCAATCAGGTTTCCCATCGAGACTCCTTAATAACGATCAGAATACAAGGTATTTGAATTGTTGAGCGTAGAATATCACATTCGCGCAAAGGGCACAATCCGCTTAGCGAAGCGACAGATAGTCGCTTACATATTTTCGCACGCCATCTTCTATGGAAATAAAAGGTGCGGAATATCCGGACTTCCGAAGTTTGGTCAGGTCGGCTTGGGTGTGATATTGGTAGTTGGCGCGAATCTCAGTCGGCATATCGACAAATACGATGCTGGGTTGTTTGTTCATTGCAGTAAAAAGGGCGTTGGCCAGATCAAGCCAGGTGCGGGCGGTTCCGGTGCCGCAGTTATAAAGGCCCGAAATTTCCGGATGATCGAAGAAGAAAAGCGTTTCGGCGACTGCGTCATCGACATACACAAAATCGCGCTCCTGAGCTCCGTCTCGGTATTCCGCACGATGCGATTTGAACAACCTCATCGTGCCTTCAGATAGAATCTGCGCATATGCTTTGTTCACCAGCGAGCGCATCGGACCTTTGTGGTCCTCGCCGGGGCCGTAGACATTGAAATATTTCAGGCCGGCGATCTTCGATACTGCCCCGCTCTCAATCGCCCACATGTCGAACATTTGTTTGGATCGCCCGTAGGCGTTGAGCGGTTTTAGTTGGCCAGTCTTCGCTTCATCATCGAGATATCCAAGCGCGCCGTCGCCATAGGTGGCCGCCGATGAGGCGTACACGAATCGCACGTCGTTCTCATGCGCCCAGCGGCAGAGATCGACCGAATACTGAAAGTTGTTATCGGTCAGGTACGATTCGTCGGTGACCAATGTCGAACTGCATGCGCCGATATGAAAGACGCAGTCGACACGCTCCACCGACTTTGACAGGATCAATCTGCGGAATTCGCTTTTGTCGAAATATGTCCGAAATTCAAGCCGATTAAGATTCTGCTCTTTTCCGGCGTGATTGAGATTATCGACCACGGTAATTTTCGTGTGGCCGCGCCGATTAAGCGCACGGACCAGGTTATAGCCAATAAACCCGGCGCCGCCGGTGACAATGAAAGTCGGTGACACGCTCATGCCGCCAATTTCTGAGGTTCGCCGCTCGGAGTCAAGTTCGGACTTTCGACACTACGAGTGCTTTTCAGCGGCGGAAGAGAAGTGCATTTGCACGATCACCCAGCGTCCGTCGCGATGCTCCAACACCCCGGTCCAGCGCACATCTTCCCAGTTGGCGGGCTGGCCTTTCCATTGATTGAAGTCATCGAGACGTGCCCGATACCAGGCGACATCCCCTGACCGCGAAAGCGTAATATGAAGGTCTCGTATTTCATACCTGATCGCCGCAAATTCGCTCCGCATGAAGAAGTTCTCGGTTTCCTGAACAAACGCTTCAAAACCGTGGGTTGTGCCATCGTCGCGGGGAGTAAACCAAAATAATTCGGGATCATGGGCGAAGCACTGGTAGAGCATTGTTGTATCTTTGGTTGCCGCCCACCCGATACTGTTATGAATGACCTTGGAGATAGTTTCTATTTCCAAAGCCGCATTTTGATTGCTGTCCATCTTGCCGCACCCTCCGACCAAAAACGTTAACAGATTGATTAGAGTCCACGCCAGCCGAGCACTCATATTCACCTCCGGGACACAAAAGGCCATCCGGGTTCTTTACGGATGAGGGTGCGAAATGGTTGCATTCATCCACATTGAGGGTGGCGATGCGCATTGGAACAATTCCGGGCCTCTGGTGGCGAGTGTCGTTGTGTGAGGCTGAGTCTTGCCTCCGGTCAATCGCACCGTGGTGCTTAGTCGGCCAGACCGATTTTCTTGAGAAACACCGGCCAGCGGGGATCGGAGTGCAGGTTTTTGAGAAACGGCTGGGCCTTGGCGAGCGGGGTACCGGCATCACGCGCCGCATATGCTCGTTCAAGCCATTCGAAGGCCTTATCGCTCTCTCCCCGATAGGCATGCACCATGGCTATTTGAAAGCCCCAGCTTTCCCCTTCCGCAGTCAACGCCGCCAGTTGCTGATCGGAATCAGATTCCCGCCCGAGCGCATATAATACCAACGCCTGTCCGAAATACCGATATCCTGTGCTCTTTTCCGCTTCGATCTCTCGGAGTGCTTCTTCGGGGTTCCCTTTCAATAAAGCGCCCATCGCGAGCCCTAAGTGTGCTGTTGTCATATCCGGGCTCATCCCGAGTGCTCGCCTCAAAATCTTGTTTGCTTCGTCCAAACGGCCGGCGAACAGAAGAATCCGGCCCAACTCTCGGAGCGACCAGGGATTGAGCGGATCAAGCTCTACGGATTTTTTTGAGAGCGCTATGGCTTCGTCAAAATTCCCGAAGATCATTTCCCAGATCGCCATATGGCTCACAATCGTGCTGTCATTCGGGGCGAGTTCATAGGCCCGGCGAACCTCGTGTAAGCTGTCGCGTATCTGAAGCTCAAGAGCCCCGAAAACAAAGGCCATCGACTGATGCGCTTCGGGCAACATGTCATCAAGCTCGAGAGCTCTTTCGGCCGACGCTCTGGCCAATGGGTGTTCGTCGTGGTGCTCTGTGTGACCATATGCGACGCGATTGCCGTATACAATGCTCAATCCGGCCCAGGCGCGGGCATTGTTCGGATCAATATCGATGGCCCGTTTGTATAGCTCGACGGCCATACCAAGACTCTCTTTATTCATCTGCAATTGGGACTGGTGCGCCCTGAGTGTGAGCGAGTAACTTTCCGGATTGATCGCTTGCTTCTGTTCGGTCACGCCCACGAGGGTGACATGTAGCGCCGAGGAAACCGCCTTGGCGATCTCATCCTGCACTGCGAAGATATCATCAATCACCCGATCGTAGGTCTCCGACCAGAGGTGAAATCCATCGGTGACATTCACAAGCTGAGCGGTGATCCGGACACGATTGCCGGCCCGGCGGACACTTCCCTCGAGTAATGTCCCCACCCCAAGCTTCTGGCCGATTTCGCGCAGGTCTTCCTTTTTCCCCTTGAAGGCAAACGACGAAGTCCTCCCTGTCACCTTCAACTCAGGATTCTTGGCCAAAACATTGAGCAATTCTTCGGATAGACCATCGGAGAAATATTCATTCTCAGGATCAGCGCTCATATTCGCGAATGGCAAGACGGCGATGGACGGCTTAGAGGTGGCCACCCGCCCGGAGGCAGTGTGATCGCCTGAGTCAAGCAGACGGGAGAGCGTGCGCATGTCGACAGCCAGATCATCGGCACTCTGATACCGCTCTGAAGGATTCTTGGCCAGCGCTTTTGATATGATCCGCTGGAATTCCGGCGAGAGATCGGATTTGTAGCGGGTGAGTGGCTCGGCTTGTTCGCTCACAATGGCATGCAAAGTAGCGGCATCACTGTTGCGCTTGAAGGGATTTTGTCCGGCGAGCAGTTCGTACATGACCACGCCAAGCGAAAACAAATCCGAACGTTTGTCCATCTCGCGCCCCTGCGCCTGTTCGGGGGACATGTAGGCCACTGTGCCGAGCGTTGAGTCGGCTTTGGTGAGGCCGTCGCCGCCGCCGAATGTAGCAAGACCGAAATCCAGAATTTTCGGACGCAGATCTTTGTCGACAATGATATTCGCCGATTTTATATCGCGGTGAGTTACTCCGGCTGAGTGGGCGCTGGCAAGCCCGTCGCACAATTGCGCCATGAGAGAAAGGACTTTCGGAACCGGCAACGCGGTTTCCTGAGCATAGTGCGAGAGTGTTTTGCCGTCTACATATTGCATCGCGAAGAACGGACGGCCGTTGAACTCACTCACTTCGTGGATAGTGACAATGTTCGGATGGTCGAGTTTAGCCGCCGCCTGAGCCTCGCGAGTGAAACGAGCGCGGATAGCCACATCTTCGGCCTGGTGCGCGGGAAGGAATTTGAGGGCGACGCGACGGCCGAGTTTGGTGTCATCGGCGAGAAATACCTCCCCCATACCACCGGCGCCG
The DNA here is from genome assembly GCA_044227335.1 of Candidatus Zixiibacteriota bacterium. Taxonomy (GTDB): domain Bacteria; phylum Zixibacteria; class MSB-5A5; order GN15; family FEB-12; genus JACRAV01. The sequence goes on from JBGAWZ010000003.1 coordinate 10,962, forward strand.
ATCTTATCGATAATGCGATACTGATTGACAATCGATCCTTTGGAGAGGATCAAGTGTGACCGGGTCTGGTCGTCGCCGGGCTGGTTCATCGCGGCTCCGAATGAGAGAATAGAATAAAAACGGCGGCTGTCATGGCGGGGCAAAGATAGCCTGAGTCTATCTATTATTCAATCGGTTTCTTGGCCGAAGCCACCACGGTCGCCGAGATCAGCGCGTGTTCGTGATAGATATCACAATCCAAGGACCGCCGCGCCGCGCGCCTGCAACGCCGGTATCTGAACTGTCAGCGCTGTTGCCGACAGCGGATTCTCGCCCAGCCAAATCGTGTCGCCGGTGCCAAGTCCGGTATTTGCAACCAGTGGCGCCAGATCAGTGATCTGGTTTTGGGTCAGATCGATCTGTCGCAGGGCGGTCATGTTGGTCAGTGCAGAAAGATCGCTGACATTATTCGAACGCAAATGAATCAGGAAGAGCGAATCCAGCCCGGCCAAAGGCGATAAATCAGTCAGGTTATTATCGGTCAATCCGAGAAAGAGTAGCTTAGGCAAATCGGACAGCGGTGAGAGGTCGCTGATATCGTTAGACGCTAACCCTAAGTTGCGCAGATTCACCCAGAGCTCGATTCCGCCCAGATTCACGATATTGGCATGGTTTGCGATAAATCCGTCATGTGCCCGCAGATCGGAGAGCATGATGTCACCGGTTGGTTTGATGAAGACAGCACGAAAAGCTGAATCCACATGCCAGTCGGCAAATGTCACAACATGATCGGTAAAGCACGTCCCAAAACAACCGTTTGATCCTGCGTCATTGCCTGCTTCGTCTCTGACAATCATCCCGAAGTAGTACGTCGAGTCTTTCTGAAGATCGTGCACCCACAGACTTTCTCTCGATCCAGCCACTTTCGGATGCGGTTCGCCGGTGAGTTGTATCGCGCTATCCCAGTTGAGCGGTGCCAGCCACGTGTGCCAGTACCGGATATCATAAGTTGAGGCGGTTCCCAGATTGGAATCGTCGCCGGTCGCAGTCCAGGTGAGAAGCACAGAACTATCAGTCACACTATCGACCATAAAATCACTGATGAAGTAGGGCGTGTTGCCGTCGTCGACATCATCACCCCCGGCGCTATTCTTGGAACATGACCAGACAACCACCGAGGTTGCCACCAGCATGCCTGCGATTACCCAATGTCGCTTCATCGTTTATTCCTCCCTATTAATATGTAGTCAAGACAATCGAAGTTTCCGATGAGTGGAATATATACGATCGAGCAGATAATGGATATAGTCGTCTTTTAATCCGACAAATCAGGGGAAAATACTCCTCTTAATGTGATTGTCTATTAGGGGAGTGATCACTAACTTTGCTCCACAGAAACCGATAAGGTGGAGAGCCCATGACAGCCCTGCTTGAGTCACACTTCGATGAAAAAGATCCTGTTGTTCGGTCGCTATTTGAGCGACTTCTCATCGAGTCCCGTAAGTTCGGAGTTGTCAAGGTAGAGCCGAAGAAGACCTCGATTCATCTGGTGAGTCGATTTGCTTTTGCCGGGGTGTATACGCGACGGAATTACATTAATCTGGAACTTCCGCTGGCGCGAAAAGTAGCTAGTCCCCGGGTGGAAAAAGTCGAAAAGACCAGCGCCAATCGGTACCATCATCGATTCAAACTTGAGTCTGTTAAGGACTTGGACAAAGAACTGCTTGGTTGGCTTCGCGAAGCATACGACCTCAAGCGGTAGAAACGACGCGTAGACGTTACACCGTCCAATTCGTTCCCCCGACCGACTTGCTTTTTGGCTGAACCTCACCAAATTTGACTTCGTATCATAATTACCTGTACTGAACCGGCGCGGCAGGCGTCTTTGTCAGGTGGGAATGGTACTTTGTTTGTAACCCACCATTAAGCCCTCACAGGAGAGATAGCGGTCTGCTTAGCCCCAAATCGGCGGATATCAATGCGATCTGGCCCGAGGTCGTCGCTGGCGACCTTTCGGCCTGGAAACGATTGGTATTGCTGTATGGAGCGCTGGTGCTGACCGTTGCGCGACGGGCGGGGCTGGGCCACGACGACGCCGAGGATTGCGCTCAACAAACCTGGGTTGCACTATTTCGCAAGCGGAACTCGATTATTAATCCCAAAGCGGTTCCCGCCTGGCTAATTCAAACAGCACATCGCAAAGCTCTCACTTTTCACCGCAATCAGGCCCGGCGAGCAGACCTTCGTGCCGATTACCCAGCTCCCCCACCAAATCGTTTGCCGGATGAGGATGTCTCTGCCCTGCAGGAAATTGCGCTGGTGAGCGCCGCCTTTGGTCGGCTCGATCTCAGATGCCAAAAGCTCTTGTGGAAACTGTTCGGCTCGGAGACTGAAGAGTCGTATGGCGAGATTGCGCGCAAACTGAGAGTCAAAGTCAACTCGATTGGTCCGATTCGGTCGCGTTGTCTTTTGAAACTAAAGAAAAACCTCAAAGATCTTGGCTACGAGGCGGACTGATCTATCGGCCCGGGAGTCTTTATTGCAATGAAAAAGAGGAGAGAAATGAAACCGAAAGCTACCTCACAGCGCCCCATCTTGGCCGAGGCTTCGCAGGAGCATCTCTTGCGCCTTGCGGCCATCCCGCTCCTTTTCGATCAGAAGATAGCCGGCGACTCCGAGCGCGCGAAACTGGTAAGCGATTCCTGGACAACCGGTCCGGTTGTCGGTCGGCGCGATCTGGTCGACGGACACACCCGGCGAACCGCCTTCGTCGCCGGCAAGTTTCGATTCGAACTGGTGGCCGAGCGACGGGCAAATCAATGGGAATTTGTGGGCCGTGTCTATTGTCGCGGCCGGGCCCAATACAATTTGATACTTGCAGTGGGGACCAAACGCCTCGCTCCTGATGCAGGCGGGTTCTTTCACTGGAGTTCAACGGGGAACACTACTCGGATGACGCTTCTGAGCGAAGACAAACGCTATTCCCTTGAAAGTATGGTATGGTGAAAACCGACACGGACAACGCTCTCGCTCGCGCTTTTTTGAGCGGCCACTTGGTCGATGAATCGAAGATCGGCGAGTATGTTTCGGCGGTTGACCGTCAAATCCGCGCGGCCACGCAAAGTTCAATTACTGAGGCGGTCGCGCTTGCTGAAAAATTTCTGCGACGGGCCAAAGCGCTTTCGCCTGAATTCAAATTGGTAGCTTTCCGCTCGGCCGGATGGGCATATCTGGTAGCCGGAGAATATCAAAAATCAAAAATTGCCTATCTGTCGGCCCGGCGATTGTCCGCCGGCGATAGGATCACACGCGGGCGGATCGACCGTACCCTTGTCGATGTCTACATGTACTTGGGAGACTCGGCCGAGGCGACTCGTCGCGCCCGCATGGCGATGGCGGCCTTTCGCGCTGATTCCCCGGATGATTTGGCCCGAGCGCGCGTGAACTTCGCCAATGTTCTACACCGACAGGATCGGCATCGCCAGGCCTATCAACTCTACCATCAGGCAGGCGAACACTTTGCCGCAAAAGGTGACGAGCTCTCGGCGGCGCTCGCCTGGTACAACGAGGCCAACACGCTGGTTCAGCTGTTTGATTTCAGGCAGGCCGAGTTGCTTTACGCTAAGGCCAAGAAGATTTTTGAAAGTCAGCAGTACCACCTTCTTGCGACCGGATGCCTCTACGGCGAGGCCTGGCTCAATATGCTGGCCGGGAATTTCCATATTGCCCTGCGCGATTTGTCAGCCTGCGAAACATTTTATACCGCCGGTGGGATGCAACGCGAGTTGGTTCTCTGTCAATTGGATCGGGCTGAATCGTATCTGGGCCTGAATCTGTGCCTCGATGCCCGCCGCGAAGCCGAAGCCGCGCTGGTCACCGCGAAAAAGCTGAAGATCACCTATGAGCAGGGGAAAGCCTATTTCTTTGCCGGCAGAGCCGCGGTTGGATTGGGTCAGCCGGGTTCGGCCCGTCGGTTGTTCCAAAACGCGGCGTCGATATTTCGCCGCGAGAACAACACCGGGTTCTATCGCGCTGTACTATTTGATAGCGCTCAATTGGCGACCGACAAATCAACCAAGCGAACTGAGAAACTCACCGGGCCAAAGCGTGAAAATGCTCAACTCCCGCTCTGGTCGGCAATTCGTGATATACAACTTGCGGCAACCTGCCCCGATGATGACCGTGCGCTGGGCCGCCTGTCGCACAATCCCGCGGTGAAACTGGTTCCTCATCTGGCCGCTCAGCGGCACACTATTCTGGGCGATCGTGCCGCAAAAGCCAGGCGTATCACAAGCGCAGTACGGCAATGGTCGACGGCGGCTGAGATTTTAGATAGTGTCCGAGCGAAACTTCCGCCCGTCGAATTGCGATCCGGTTTTTTTGGAAAATCGAATACCGCCTTTCGTAAGCTCATACAAACTGAGTCTTCCCGCGATCCGATGACTGCGGCGGTTTGGGCGGAACGATTCAAAACTGTCGGGCTGTGGTCGCCAGTCGACGACAGTGTTCTTGGATTCCCGGCGCGCGCGAAAATCCATGAGAATCTCGCCGTACTGGCCGGTCAGGTGGCGGCGGTTGTGAACCGGAGTGCCGGTACAAGCACCAGGCGATCAATGGCGGCTACAGCCAGTACGCGACCGATAGAGCTTTTGCGCCAGCAGTTGCGGATTGATCAAGCCGCTTTGCATGCTGTGGTTGAAGGTCAAGCCGATCCAAACGACAAACTGCGCGATATTATCGCAGGCGCCTCCCGTGACAATACGATTATTCAATTTCACGTCGGGGACCATGAGTTGTACGCTTTTGCTCATAACCGCGACGGGTGCCGAGTGTTTGTCTACGACGGAGGGCTCGCCCGCCTTGAGCAGTTCTTGTCCCGGTGGCGTTTCTTAGTCGAATGCGCACACACAAATCGCGGGAAGTACCGCGCCGACGATCTAAAAGAAGAAAGCCGCACGTTGGTCGGTCTGGGCGAGTGGCTCCTCGCGCCGCTTGAATTGAGCACGGCTGACCGTCGAGTGGTGCTCGTGCCGGAAGGGCGCTTGCTGGGTGTGCCGTGGCCTGCCCTCATCACCAACAACTCGCCGCTCTACCGCCGGCATGAAATCGTCATTTCGCCGAGTATCCGGCACTTTGCGGCAAGTCAGGCCAGACAGGTCGACTCAACCGGCGCCGAAATTTTCGTTGGATCAACCACCGGCTTGCGCTCAGTACGGGCTGAAATTGAATCGATTACATCGCGGCTCAAGTCTTTGCAGGTCGGCGTCCACAATCCGGCAAAGCGATCTGATTGGCCTGAAAACTCAAGCGCCAAAGTATGGCATTTTTCCGGCCATGCCCATTTGCGGGCCGACAACCCGTTCTATTCATCACTCGAACTGGCCGACCAGCCGATTTTCGCCGAGGATTTTCGGATGCGCCGCAATACCGTGGAACTGGTCACATTGGCCGCCTGCCGAACCGGACAACAGACCTCACTTCCCGGCGAAGAAGCCAGCGGTCTGGTGCGCGGACTACTGGAAATGGGGGCGCGAAGTGTGGTGGCCGGCGGGTGGGCAGTCGCCGACGCCTCGACCGCCCTTTGGATGGACAATTTCTACCGTGCCTTCATGGGGGGAACAAAAGTAGCGGTAGCACAGCGTGAGGCGATGGAACGCGTGCGGGAAAAGTACCCGTCGGCCTATCACTGGGCCGCGTTTAATTTATATGGAGCGTATTGACGATGAAAACAAATCTACTACTTTACTATCAAGAGGTGATTCAAATGAAGAACCAACGTCGAATGAGATTCGCGACTGTGGCGGCGGTTGTTGCGATTCTCGGAATGTCTTTGGCGCCGGTGGCGCTCCGCGCCGATGAACCGTACCCCAAAGGAAATGACCCGGTCAAACAAGAGCCGCTTGTCGCGGGGCTTGACTATGCCCCGCATCAATTGGTGGTGCGGTCGTCACACGCTTCAAGTGACATGAGTTATCTCGGACTTGAGTCGGTGCAATCAGTGCGGCGGGTGATGTCGGGCGCGCCGGTCTATTTGATCGAGCTTGATCCGTCGGCCAACGTTCCGGCAGTGGCGGCCCAGGTTTCCGCAACACCTTCGGTGGTGTATGCTCATCCGAACTATCTGCTGAATGTGGCCTATTCAATTCAGGGTAGTTACCCGTTCCCCGACCAGAATGTCAGCGGAAGCATGGAAACACAATACTCCGCCGGTATGATGGGTCTAAATTCGGCCCACACACTGGCTACCGGTAGTGGCACAACGGTCGCAGTGATCGACTGCGGCGTTGATTTCGTCCATCCCAAGCTCGGCGGACAAGCAATTTCGGGTT
>JBGAWZ010000261.1:0-2347 GCA_044227335.1 Candidatus Zixiibacteriota bacterium
GCTGTCCTTTGTATCTGGAATTACCAAGAATCGTTCAATTGAATCTATCCCGGCGTGGGGAGAGAAGTTCGCATGTATCCAATCGGCTTTTGCGCTACTTACCGCGCACACCACAACAACCGCACTAAGAACCGCCCACCACGATTTCATCACCCGCCTGTACGCCATCATCTTTTCATATCCTCACCCGTAATATCCACCTATTTCCCCATTTTACCAAGCCCAAACTCACCCTGCAATTTTGCTACGATTTCGCCCCATTTTCCTGACCTGCCTACCTTTTTTGTAAAGGATGGATTCCCGCCTGCGCGGGAATGACAGGGAGGGCTGGGATGACAATAAATAGTTGTGCGTGGTGTACATTCCTGTGCACCACGCCCTGACGTGCCGGCGGACAGGAATGTCCGCCAGCCACAAAAAGGCGAAACCCCAAGGTCTGGCCACATGGCTGGTGGAAGCAAAGCCATTCACGATTCACACGACCCTTCGACAGGCTCAGGGTGACTTAGTTTTGGTGGGCGGGAAACGTCTCGCCTGCCCTCTTTCACACAACGCGAAAGCCCTGGTAACCCAACCTTTAGGTTGGGCTCTTCTATTTGGCAGATCGGAGTACCTCACCCGAAGGGTGGGTTGTGTCCACTGTGAAACAAACCCAAAAGGGAGGCAAACCCAATGGCCGACTTTGAAATCGCCCTCGCCCGTACGCTTCGGTTTGAGGGCGGCTACGCCAACAACCCAAATGATACAGGCGGCGAAACCTATCGCGGCATCGCCCGAAAGTTCCATTCCACATGGCCCGGTTGGCAGATCATCGACACCGCCAAATCAAATCCGGCGTTTCCCGCATCGCTGGAAGCAAACCCATTTCTTCAATCGTTAGTTGTGGATTTCTATCGAATTGAATTCTGGAACAAGCTCTCGGGCGAACAGATCAGATGTCAACCAATCGCCAACGAACTTTTTGACTGCGAGGTCAATATGGGGCATCCAACGGCAGTTCGTATTCTTCAGTTGTCATTGAATGATCTTTCTGAATCAGGTGATGCACTGATCGCCGTCGATGGCGTGATGGGCCCAAGCACGCTCGACACACTCAATAGTCGGGTCGGAACCGAAAGTGCCCGTGTTATTGCGCTACTTACGCTCATGCTCGTCCTTCGCGCAACACGGTACGCACAGATAATCGCTTCGAGTCCTTCGCAAAAACAATTCGCGGTCGGATGGTTTTCTCGACTCTTTAATGAGCCGGAAATACAACACCGGAGCTCTGTTTCTAGAACTCCGGCGTCGGTATGACAAACACAAGGGAACTTACTTGATCGGAAAATACCCTACCTCGGTGACAATCTTCTGTCCTTCGTCTGACTGGACAAACTCAACCAGCTTTTTCAAATCGCCGGTCGGTTTGTTGCGAAGGTACCAAAAGAGCGGGCGCGACAGCGCGTAGCTTCCCGACTTTACATTTTCAAGTGTCGGACCCAGCGCCGGAGCAGTTGCATCTTTCTTCACCAGACAGAATTTGATCCCCTTGCCGTAGGCCGCGCCGCCGTAGCCAATCGCCTTGAGATCTTTCGCCACTGCATTCACCACCGCGGCGGTGCCGGGAAGTGTCTGGGTCTGCGCGGCAAAGTCTTCACCTTCGAGCACATGCTCCTTGAAGAAGGCGTAGGTTCCCGAGCTGTTCTCGCGACCGTAGATAAATATGCGGGCATCCTCACCGCCGACATCTTTCCAATTGGTGATCTCACCGGTGTAGATCGCCTTGATCTGCGCCATGGTCAGTTCGTTGATTTTGTTGGCCTCGTTCAGGTAGATCGAAAGACCGTCGCGCGCAATAGCGATTTCGACACCGGGCGTATTGAAGCGCTCTTTAAGTTTGTCGATTTCGCTCTGCTTGATTGAGCGCGAGGACTCGCAGATATCGGTTGTCCCGTTGATCAGCGCCGCGATCCCCACACCGGAACCACCTCCGGTAACCTGAATAACGGTGCCCGGGTTCTTGGCCAGGAACACCTCGGCCCAGCGCTGACTGAGTTGCAGAAGTGTGTCCGATCCCTTGACGGTGATCGCCTGTCCGGCAAACAGGGCCGGAACCTCGATGATTGCAGTCACGAGTAGTGCGGCAAACGCACCACGTTTCCAAAGCGTACTGAAGTTTCGCATATGCATTTCTCCTTTGTATCTATCTTATATCACGAATTGAAACTGCAGGGTGAACCGGTTGTCCTTTAGGTCGTTGTCGGCCGAAGAAAACGTGCTCTTGCCTTTCAGGACATGTGGCATGTCGTAGGCGGCGGTGATCCGCACATTGTTATCCCAGTGGTAATGCGCCGCCAGCGACAGCGTA
>JBGAWZ010000261.1:2358-6138 GCA_044227335.1 Candidatus Zixiibacteriota bacterium
CCCAATAGTCGTACCGAACTGCGGCCGCGAATTTCTTTCCCAAATTCTGCGACAACCAGAGATACCATCCGGTCTCGCGGGCTAGCGAATCGGCGGTTACATTCTTATTGTAGTCTTTGGCAAAGTAGGTCTCGGCGCGAATACCTGTTCCACCGACCGGGAGTACATCCAGATAGTATTGCGCGTCGAATCCGTATCGCGTCTTGTCTTTCTCATGTCCCGGTTTGGCCGCTACCGCCGCGACTGGTGCAGTGGTTGTTACTTCACCCGGATCGACAACCTGATTGCCGTTGGCGTCATACCAGGTGCTCACACCGGGCTTGGCCGCCACCGCCGAGGTTCCGGGAAACGAGGTCTTCCCCCAATAGCCTGACAGCCCAAAGTCCAGACTGCCAAGCGACACTTTGCCGCGTGCGATGACATCTTTGGCCTTCGACGGATCATACCACGACGGCGCACTCTTGCCGTCGCCTTCAATGCCATACCCCTGCACCAGGCCGACATTGAACCGTACATACTTGGGCGCGACCCACATGAAGTTGAGTCCTCGGTCGCGCTCACCCTTGAAGAGTTTGTTCTCGGCCAGCGAACGCTCAGGAAAATCGCGCTTGGACGACGAATATTCAATTTCGTATCCAAATGGATAATTGAACTGTCCGGCGGTAAATGTGAATGTGTGTCTCTTATACGATTTCATCAGATCCACATACGCTTCTTTGAGTGAGACCGTGTTCTTGGACGCGTCCAGATAGAACACGAACTTGCTCGACTGTGCCGGTTGCATCGAAACTTTGAGCCGGCCGCGCCGGATATAGAAATTGTTGGCATTGTAGTTCTTGCTGTAGTCATCGTACAAAGCGCTTTTGCTTAAGGTGTCGTAGAGAGGACCCTTCGACGAATCATTGTACTCATACCGCGCCTGAATGTAACCGGAAATCTTAAACCATTTCAATTGTGAGACATCGGTGTTGAGTGTGTTAAGATTTTCCGCGGCGCCATCGAGCCGATCTTTTACGATCTGCACTTCTTCTTTGAGTGAATCCTCGGCGGTCTGCGCCCAAGTCCGGCCGAATAGCAGGCACACCACTGCCGCTATCGTCCACACGGTGTTTCTCTTCATGTTCTTCCTTCCTGTTAGACACTTCACAAACAATTCACACACCTCTAACTGAACCGGGAAATTGTAGGGTGCGCGTTTCAACCAAGCGAGTTTTACGTTAGATTTGTGTTATGAAGACCAACTGTTCATATGAGGATTGAGCTAGTCCGCATTCGCAATAGCACGTCGCGCCTCATGATCCTGGCACAGTCGATATAACACTCACGACGGTCATACCCGTTGACAAATCAATGAGTTACGGTATATTTCGGAGTTGCCGCCTTGGACTTCTCACCGCCCAAAGGCAGACATCTGGTACCCATCTGGTGAAAGGACACTGTACATGCGAAAAGTTGTGATAACGGCGCTTTGCGCGATTCTATTGACTGCCGTGGCGGCTCAATCTGCCAAAAACACTTCGGGCGGCACGAACGCGGCTAACCGCCAGGCGTCGCCGAAAATTGTAATTGATCCGGTGAATGGAACAGCGGAGTCTGTTGTTGGTCGATTCGCGACCAACAAATCTGACCGTAGAGAGAACAGAGCAGTCGACTTTGTCGCCTCGCGAGCAGATTTGTTCGGACTGCGCGATCCCAGGACCGAACTGCGGCTCGTGCGCGAAGAGACCGATCAACTCGGGACGGCGCATCTGCGCTTTGACCAGATGCATGAGGGGTTACGCGTTTGGGGTTGTCAGAAAATAGTCCACTTCGCCGCCGACGAAGACATATACATGGTGGCCGGTCAGACGATCGCCTCGCCGAATATTTCCATCGCGCCGACTGTGGCATCATCAGCCGCCGAAGTTACCGCCTATTCTGCGGCCCAATCCGAAATTGGAAATTTTGCCGTTCGCCCAGAATCAGAATTGCTAGTCTATCCGGATAACGGAACGCCGAAACTCGCATGGCTGGTCACCATATACGGCACCAACACTGGCGGGATCAGGTATCGCGTATTTGTCGACGCCAAAACCGGCGCGGTGCTCAATCAGTACAACGACATTCACTTCGACGGCCCGGCGGTCGGCTCAGGAACCGATGTGAATCTGAACAACTTCTCGCTCCAGACATATCAGATCGGGACCGACTATCTGATGATCGACGCGACCCAGCCGATGTACACGCCGCCAATCAGCAATTTGCAAGGTGTGATTGTCACCTATTGGAATCTGTTCAAAGGCGGCCCGATCGTCACCGATCTGAACGACGACAATATATTCAGCGACAACACCAATTTCAGAACGGCTGTGTCGGCCCACTACTTCTGCGACCAGACGTACAATTATTTTCTCTCTACTTTCGGCCGGAACAGTCTGAACAATCAAGGGATGACGATTGTCGCAAATGTCCACGACTCGGTGTATGTCAACAACGCGTATTGGAATGGCTCCTCGATTACGTTTGCCGACGGCGACGGGGTCAACTACAAGCCGTTTTCCGGCGATCCTGATGTGGTCGGCCATGAGTTGACTCACGGCGTCACCGAAAAAACCGCGAATCTGATATATCAAAACGAATCCGGTGCGCTTAATGAATCGATGTCGGACTTTTTCGGCAACATGATCGACCGGACAACTTGGCTGATTGGTGACAATATCCGGATTAGCTCGCCGGGATATCTTCGCAATATGCAGAACCCGCATTTGGGGCCGAATCCCACGCGATATCCGTTCGGCTACCAGCCGGCACATCTCTCTGAGTATGTGGTGACGACCACCGACAACGGCGGCGTGCATATCAACTCCGGCATTCCCAATCGCGCTGGATACATTGTCGCCACCGCGATCACGCGCGAAAAGGCCGAACAGATTTGGTATCGCAATTTGACAACATATATGACCCCCTCGACATCATTTCAATTCTGGGCCGATATGCTCTGTCAGTCAGCCGAAGACCTCTATGGAAACCCGAGTCCGGAATTGGCGGCGGTGACGATGGCGCTTGACTCGGTCGGTTTCGGACTGGTTTTTGCCCGTCCGGATAATATTCCTGCTCTGCCGTTGCAAATTGGCCAATTAGCTGATTCGACTTTGCTGGTGCTCAATCGGCGTGCGGTAAGCATCTCGGTCGATTCAATCAAGACGGCTCAGAACAAAGTAACGGTGCTCGGTTCCACGCCCGTAACAATCCCTGCCGGGATGAGCACGGCGTTTACGGTTCGGGCCGACGCCACTTCGGCCACATTGTGTGATCTTGGAAATGTGTATGACACGGTTATAGTGTATACGTCATCCGGTGCCGCTCCGGTTCTTCGGGTTCCGGTCGCGTCGAGCATAGGGTACATCGCGGCTCCGCTGGATACCACAAGTATGCAATCATCGTGTCTTACCGCCGGCCTGTTTACCGATCCGGGGGTTCGGTCGTTCGTCAAGAGCGCCAACAATACATTGTTTGCCGGGTCACTCTTGATCGGTCGGGAGACCGGAGGCGATACGACCGTATATTGGCACCTGTATGATCCGACTAATTTCACTTCGGTCGATTCATTTGTCCGATCGGTGTCGCTCAGTGGCGATAGTCTGGCGACAATTCGATTTGTGACCGGCGACGGACGAATTCACGGAAAGGTGAGATACCAGATAGAACCAACCAATGTACCGGGCTGTAGTTACATGGCGGTTGACTATTGGCTGACCAACCCGTGCGATCCGTCGGTGACGATCACCACGGGAATTCAGT
>JBGAWZ010000262.1:0-3774 GCA_044227335.1 Candidatus Zixiibacteriota bacterium
CCAAAGTGTACTATACGCGCGGCAATTACACTGAGGCGATCAACGCGGTTGAACAGGCGCACAAAGCTGGAGTGTCCGACGACGACACCTGGTTCATTTTGGGAAAAGGGTATCAGAAGACCGATCGCGCTAACGACGCGGTAACCGCCCTGAAGAAATCACTTGAGATGAACGGCAAGAAGGCCGAGGCTTGGTTTGCCATCGGCGATATCAATCTCAATCGGCAGAACTATGGCGACGCCGCGTCGGCGTTTCGCTCGGCGCTCAAGATCAATCCAAAGCTGGTGCGTGCATCGTACAACTACGCAGTGGCAATGGAGAATCTCGCGCCTGATTCAGTGAGTCAGAATATCGCTAATTGGGAGTCGTATGTCCGCTCCGCCAAGGGAAACCCGAAAGAGAAAAATAATGTCGACATCGCCACCGGCCATGTCAAAGAACTGCGCGACAAAAAAGCCAAAATGGCCGGGCAATAATGTCCCCGCGCACGTGTTAAACAAAAAGCCCCGGACAGTGTCCGGGGCTTTTTTGTTGTCGACTGGAAACCGCCTACCTGACGAATTCCACTGACTTGAATTCGTCCCAGTCGACAAGCACATCTTTCTTGCCGCTTTGACTTACCACCAATCCACGATTGGAGTCGTCGACATCGTTAGAGTCCCGCATATCGATGGTCCGGCCGTCCCAAAGCGTCACGCGACACTCGCGATACGAGTCGCGCTCGATGCTCTTGATCATGCCAAATTCGATGCGGAAAGTCGCTCCGCGCGATGATCCATTGAGCGGCTCCCAAGTGTACGATTCATCATTGTCCCAGCGAATCTCGCCGGTATAACTCTCACCGTCTTCGGTCAGAACCGTTCCCTTGAGCCGCTTGCCCCCGGAAAAATCATCGTATTTCGGGATCCCCGGCGACGGCTTGAACTCGAGCTTGTCAAACTCTCCCCACTCAACCGTCACTTCGCCAAGCGCGGGGTCTTCAATCGAAATCCCTCGATTGCCGTTGTCGACGTCATTGGTACCCTTCAAAACGATTTTCTCGCCGCTGGCCATCGTGAATTCCGCGCCGCTTGAGGAATACCGTTCGATCATATTAACACGACTGAGCTTAATCTTGCGGGTCTTGCCGTGGTCCTCGCCGTCGAGGTCGTCGCTTGATAAGCACTCGTCGGCATCCCACGAAACATATCCCGTAAACGAATCTCCCCGTCTGGTCGTAAGCGTGCCGTAGATGCGCTCGCCAAGTTCCGATTCCTTTCCCGGCGGAGTGGCCATTAGATCGACTTCTTCAATATCTTCCCAGCTGAGTTCAGTCTCACCGTCGCGTTCGTCCTCGACGATTAACTCACGCATCGCCGATCCGAAATCGGTACTTCCGCCGGTGAATTCCACAGTATCTCCCGACTTGAGAATCAGCGAGACATTGTCTCCCCGTTCCGGGAATATCTTTTTGATATGGCCGAATCGGATGCTTGCTTCTGAGGAGAAGTCGCCGGAGAAATCCCAATCACTGTTGCCAACCTCAATACCGAATACCCGTACTTTGGTCTTGTTGCGTCGTTCGCGATCAGCCATACTCCGTTCACGATCTCGTCGTTCGCTCCGGGAGACTTCCTTTGTGCCGTTGAGTTGATCGACCCAGGACGCCTCATTGCGATCCCAGCGAATCAATCCGGTGTATACATCGCCGTCCACTGTCGTAATTTTGCCGTAGATACGGTCGGTGCCGCTTGCCCCCGCCGCTCCGGCGATACAAAGAAGACAAAAAGCTGTCAGGTATTTCACTAGGCTTGCCTCCGCTTGGTGTGCGTACTTCATCTACCAGCGATATACGAATGGCCGGCCCAAAAGTTCGGCCTCGCGAAGCGCGAAAAGGAGTGAAAAGCTACTTAAGAAAGACCATTTTGCGGACAATCGAGGCAGCGCCGGCCTTGAGACGGTAGAAATAGACCCCCGACGGCAGGTCCCGGCCCTGGTGGCCGTGTCCGTCCCACCGCACTTGCACTCGCCCTGCCGCCACTTTACGGTCAAGTAAAGTGACCACCTCTTGGCCGAGAATATTGTATATCTCGACCGTGGCGCGACCTGAAACTGGGGAATCAAAGGCAATGGTTGTGTATCCATTGAATGGATTCGGGTAGTTCTGCAAGAGCGAAAACTCTGTGGGTACGTTTGGACCTGAGGAATTGTCCACATCAGTGGCTTCGTCGACTTGTATTTCCCCCGGTTGAAAAATCGGCGAGCGAGTCTGGCCGGCGGTTGTGTGAATCGTCACGCTTCCTGCTGAAACAACCTCGGCAAATCCGGTGGCAAGGCCGGTAACCCAGCAATTTCCGATATTGCGAAATCCGGGTAGGATAACTGCTTGCGAATCACAGGTAACGACTATGCTTGTCGCGCCAGTCAGCGAATCGAAAGTGTATTGAGCAGAGAGACCGCTACCGAGTGAACTATCAACCACAAACGAATCGATTCGGGCTGTCTCGGGCGGTGTGATTTTCAGCGACAGGGAGAAAAGGTCGACCGTATCGGCAGAATTGAGTGAAACGGGCACACCGCCAGAGTTCCCCTGGGCTAACTGAGCAGAACCGACTCGCACGGTATCCAGATTGGGATCGGTTCGAGTGAAAACAACTGGGATCGTAACGCTGGAGTCGTGATTGACGAGGTCGACAAGCATAATTGACGCAGTATGAACGCCCACAGGGAGCGCTCCGTTGGTGATTGCTATAACCATGGTATCGACTGTCGAACCGGAGTCGGGGGTGACTGATAACCAACCGGCTGATGATTCAGCGCGATACAAAAGACGATTGTAGCCAATGTGATTTAATACAACCGACACTGAGGAAGGCAATGGCTTGCCAGTCTCCATCGCAAAGCTGATCGATCCCGGACTGGCCACCAAAGTCGGATTGTTGTACAGAGTGACCGACGCAAAGACATCCCAGTTGCCGTTGCGATAATCCGACCAGCAGACATATCGCTTACGGCCGTCCAGAGCGATATCTGGCAATAACTGTGTGCTGTCGGTGGTCGAATTGGCTCGAAAATTTGCCTCACGCACTTTGCCATCGACATCGATCATCTGGCCTGCTATGTCAAACGACGACGCCCCCGAATCCGACCAGACGATGCCGACATTGCCAAGCCGGTCGGCTGAAATCGCGGGATCTTTCTGGCTTCGCAGACTACCGTCGCGATTGACTCTGGTGTCGTTCGTTATGGCCGTGAGTGCGGTGTCAAATTTGCGGGCATAGATATCGGAGTTGTTCGGGTAGGTGCCGTTGCGCCAGTCGGTCCAGACCACCGTGAAATGCCCCGCGCCGTCGGTCGCGACATCTGGGAATGCCTGTCGGCTGGAGCCGGCATCGGAATTTACTTTCAAGTTTGCTCCGAGCTTCCCCCCGGCCGTACTCAACCGCTGTACAAAAATGTCGTCGTTGGCCATCCGGTTGTCGTACCAGGTAATCACAAACCAACCCTCGCTGGACGCCGCCACTCGTGGAGCGTGCTGTTGTGCGCTGTTGAGATCGTCGTTGATCTTGATGTTTGAGCCGACCAGTGCGCCACCCGCATCGATACGCTGAGCGTAGATATCCCAATTTCGATTGCGATAGTCTTCCCAAACGAACAGCCCGTCGCCATTAGGCAAAAGGGCAATGTCGGGGGCTGACCGAAGTGAATCGGGAGGTTCTACGGTAAGTCGAGAATTGCTTCCGACCGGCGATCCGGCTGAATCGAGAATCTGTCCGAACACCTGCGGACCGAACG
>JBGAWZ010000263.1:0-6839 GCA_044227335.1 Candidatus Zixiibacteriota bacterium
GCTGCGATTAGCCAGCACCTGACCAGATTGATCGTACTCGCGACCAGTGTTGGTCGTGTAGCTACCTTCTACATCCCATCTAACGTCGATTTCCTGCAGAGCATTGGAGTTGATTTCCAAAAGCTGGGCGGAAATCTTGATCTGCTTGGCGGGGCGATCGAGCTTGGAAATGTAGTCCATCACCACCGGCATATTCTGAGGGACTTCCTGCAAGATGATCGAATTTGAACGGGGATCGCTCGTCGCGATACCACGCGGAGTCATAAGCGACTTGACCGCTTTGACAACATCGTCGGAGGTCGAGTTTGAAATCTCAACGATTTTCGTCTCCAGAGCGACCAACTGCTGTTGCTCGGCGTCGTGTTTGCGCTGTTCGGTCACTTCTTTGCGATAGTCCTCGGCTGGGACAATGCGGATAAATCCGTTGGATTCTTCCACAACTTCCAAGTCGTAGGTTTGGGAGATGATTTCCATCGCGTCGCGCCATTTCACGTCGGACAATTTGATCGTAACCGAGCCCTGAATTTTGGGAGCCACGACGACATTGACGCCGCCGTAATCAGCCAGGAAAGTGAAGACCGAGCGGATGTCGGCCGCCTGGAACTGAAGGTTCTTGATCGGTTGCGACGGGTCCTTGGGCTGGTCGGCATGGGCGATCGTGAGGAATGCCCCCACCAAGAGCGCCAGCGTCAGGCCTCGTCCTGCAAGTTTGCGTTTGTTCCACGTCATGTAACTACCAGCCTTTCCTTAGGATTCGTCGATTTTCAACGCTACAGTTCGCGACCAGCCATACTCGAAGATCTGGAAATAGGCACGGTCGGATTCAATACGGAGTACATACCCGTTGCGGACTTTGTCGCCCGATTGGAGCATGTAGCTATACCCGGCTTTGTCAATAAACAGGGCGCGATTTCCGTTTTGACGGGCAACGATCACACCAACCAGACGCAGACCATCGACATTGGGGATCGACTGCTGGGTCGGTGAATTGTATGTCTTCGAGTCGTCAATCAACGTCGCAAACGGATCGCGCGAGCCATTGGCTTCATACTTAATCACGAGCCGCTGTGGGAACTGAGCAATGAGTGTCCCCTTGATCTTGGCGGCCGAAAGTGGATGACGACGGAACCGCGAAGTACTGTTGGAGTCAACCGGCGTCTGATCACTCCACTGCGAACCAGCAGGTGAGTCATGATCCACATACGGATTGTCTTGCGCCGGTTCCAAGTCTTCGGGCGACGGAATATCAGTGTCGTCGGTCGTGTACGCGTCCGGATTCACCGTCTGAGTCTTGGCGGAATTATCTGTCTTTGGAGCAACCGGAGTCTGCTTTGTTGTTTCCGTCTTCGCTTCGGCAAGCGGAGTCGTAACAGCCGGCTTAACCACCGGAGACGGTGACGGAGTGCTCGTCAAGGGCGTCGACGGATTCACGGCCGGTGTAGTCGGCTTCATGACTGGAGCGGCGGTCGGCGCCGGAGTCGAAGTTGTGGCCGGCGGATTAGACGCTACTGTTGTCGGTTTCGCGGTGGCCGGATTGACCACAGGCGACTGCACAAGAGGAGTCACTGGCGACACTTTGGTCGGCTCAGCTGAACCGATAACCGGAGTTGCCGGTTTCTGTTCAACAGGTTTGGAGTCAACTTTGACCAGCGGCGACGTTGGTGTCACCGCGGGAGTAGACACGGGTGACGTTTTCTGCTCGACCGGCTTCACATTTGTATTAGCAGGTTCAGTGGTCGCAACGACTGGCTTGCTCACGGGAGCAACCTTTGCCGGAGAAGTCTTCTGTTCGACCGGCGCAACATCGCTCTTCACAATCGGAGTCGACGGCGTGTTCTGCGTTGAGGCAGTCGCTGGAACAATGGGCTTAGCTGTGACGACCGGTGTAGTCGCAGGTGCAACCGGCGTGACCGGCTTCTGATCAGCGGGCTTTACACCCGGTTCGACCGCTGGTTTGACAGCGGGAGAAACGCTCGACGGGGCCGGAATGGAAACAAGCGGCTTTGATTCGACCGGCTTGGTTTCTGTTTTTGGCACTGAGGAACTGACCGCCGGGTTGACTGATACTACCGGACTTGTCGCCGGCTTTTGTGGGGCCGGATTGACATTCGTTTTCGGTGTAGCGGCAACTGTCGTAGGCGAGGTGGTCGCCGGCTTAGCGGGCGACACCGGTGTCGATGTAATCGATACCGCCGGCGACTTGGTAGCAGGAGAAACCGCCGGGCTTTCGGTCTTAATAGTTGTGGGTAACGTCGACGTCGCAATCGGTTTCTGCGTGGCGGGGGCTGCACTCGGCGTGGCCGGTGCAACTTTAGTCGGCGCAGTCGCCAGAGATGACTGACGATCACCCTCAGCCGAAACATTCTTTTCAGCAACGGTTGCCGGATTCGATTTGGTTGGCTCGGTCTTCGGCGCTACTGCCACTGGGACAGCCGGCTTGGCCGGAGCCACCACTGACGGCGTGCTTGACCAGGTCGGGAAGGGCGCGGCCGATTTGTCCACGAAGTGAACAACAATCGACTGTCCTCTGGTCTCCACCTGATAGACCGGCGTTTTCTTCACATCGAAGACCAGGCGAACTACCGCCTCGGGCTTGACCGAGTACTGGCTGGTCCGGATCGCGGTGACCGGGCAATTGGGAAGATTGTCAAACACCTTGGCGCCCAGCTCGTGGGTAGCCGAAAGGACATCGACAATCACCCGATCGGGCTTGCCGTCTTTGGGAATTTCGGTCTGATGCGTGAACCGGATTTGTCCGGAGACTTCGATCCGGGCAACCGACTCACCGTTCTCGTACGCCAACTGGACATTGGTCACTTTGGACGCAAAGCTGGTGGCGGCGAGCGCGGTCAGAATCAAAATGGTCAATGATTTCTTCATGATCGCCGTCTCCTAAAGCGTGACTTCTTTCAACCGTTCTTCTTCTTTGACGAAGTAGGTCGAAAGCACAAAGTTAGCGGTGATAGTTTCTCGTCTCTTGCCTATTTCAATCGGCTTGGCGCCTTCATTGACAACCTGTCCTTTGCCGGAGATCGCAACATTCTGCGCCTTGAGGTGGACATCGGAAATGTTCGCGATGAACGGGAAATTGGCCACATAACTTAGGAAAGTTCCGAAGTCATGGTAGGTCCCGGTCATTTCGATCTCGAACGAGGCGACATTATAGAAGTCCTGCGCGCCAATCGGCTTAGGATCAACTTTAGTGATCCGGGTGCCGGTGATCGACGACGCGGTATGCAACTGGACGAGCATCGAAGGGATCTGCTTTACTTCTGGCAGAAGGGCTTCGATTTCGTGGTAGCGTTTGACCAGCTCGCCGTACTCGACTTTGAGGGCGTCGAGCGACTTGGCTTTCATCTCGACATTCTTTAGGTCGGTGGTTATTGATTCAAACTGCCGGCTCTTTTCGGTGACTTGATCGTTGTAGGCGGTGTAGACTCTGGTGTACCAGAAATACCCGACTACGACAGCCACCAGTCCGGCGATGACAAACTTCTGCGTTTTTGCGTTCTTGAGGTCCATCGATCCACTCCCCTTAGTTCAGGCCTTTGGGGCTCTGTGCGGTTGAAGCCGAGGCGGCGTCGCGATCGGCTTGGGCCGCGAGGTTGCGAAGTTCTTCGTCGGAGAGGTAGTGGGCGTTGGCCGACACGGTAAACAGGTACGCCCGCTCATCTTCGGAGAATTTGTTTTCTTTCGATTCCATGAGCTCGACATTATCAAAGTAGTCCGACTGCATCAGCTTGATCATAAAGGCCGCGACCGCGTTGAGAGGTCGGCGGAGTTGCTGAAGAATTTTGGGCGCCGGGGGTGGCCGGATTGAGTTTGTTGGCAAATCTCAGACCGGTCTGGCGAAATTCGCTCAACCATACAAATTCAGGCACATCCTGCGAGACATTCTCAAGCAGGCGAACCCAAACAGTGCGGTGACGATCCAGCCGTTCGACCGCCTGCATACGGAGCGTGATTTTGTTTTTGACGTCGGTCAAGCCATCGACCATCGCGATATCCTGGCGAAGCATATCCGCGCGTTGATGAGCGCGGGCGATGTTTTCGTCAAGGGTGCTCACCTGATGGATCTGCCAGAAAGTGACGCCGGCCAGGAGCGCGGCAACCGCCACGCCGCCCGCCACGACATACATGCCGGACTTGCCAAACGAGAATGAGCGCTTGCTCTTGAGGTATTCTTTGGGAAGCAGGTTAATTTGTATCATAGCCGCCTACCTCACTTTCCGCATCGCCAACCCGATCGACACAGTCAACAGCGGGGCGATTTTTTCCGGTTGCAGATACTGGAACAGCTCGGGGTCGTAATCGATGTTGCGAAGCGGGTTGGCCAGTTCCAGCGGCACTCCCAGTTTCGACTGGAGATATTCCGGCAGGTACGGCACCAGCGCACCGCCGCCGGAGAGAACGATCCAGTCGATAGCATCTATCTTCGACTGCGATTTGAAATACGAGAAGGCCAGTTCGATTCCCGAGACCAGCTCTTCGGTCGACGAAACGATCGTCGCTTTGAGCATATCCTGATCGACGGTGTCGGTCATCTCGCCTTTGATCGCTTTCTGGGTCAATTCGGGATTCAGACGGAATTCCTTCTGAATGGCCGAGTAGATTTCGCGCGTACCGGCGGAGACATCACGGGTGGCCTTGAACAGACCGTCGGAGAGGTAGGTGATGTTGGTGACATCGTGACCGATATTCACCAGCGCGGTGACTTTGGCCGGATCGATTTCGTAATTGTTTTCGTAGGCGTTCAGGATGGCGAACGCGTCGCTATCAACGATCACCGGGCGCAGGCCGCAGTCTTCGATCAACTCAAGATACATCTTGAGGAACTCTTTGCGGGCGGCGACCAGCAAGACATCCATCTTGTTGATTTCTTCGTCGGTCCGGATGACGTGGTAATCGAGTGACACATCATCGACATCGAACGGCGCCCGCTGTTCGGTCTCGAACAGAATGGCCTGTTCGGCCTCGGGTCCGGTCTTGCGGTCGATGGTGAATTTGTCAGTGATGACACCGTGACCGGCCACCGACACCACCACATCTCTGATCTTTGGATCGGTTTGATCGATCAGGGATTGAATGTTGAAGATGACCGCTTCGCGATCACGAATTTCATCGGCAACTATCGCTTCGGGCGGCAATTCTCTGATGCCGATCGCAGAAACGGAAAATCCGTTGCAGAAACGGAAAAGCCGTTTTTCCCGTGATCAAGTTTGACCAGCTTTACCGAACTGGCGCCGATGTCCAGACCAACCGTGCTTTTGCTCCGTGGGGAGAGAAACATAGGTCACTCGTTATTAAAAGGTGTACGTACTTTTTTCTTCTTCATCTATCTGTGAGTTCGTTCGCTC
Organism: Candidatus Zixiibacteriota bacterium; assembly: GCA_044227335.1. Lineage (GTDB taxonomy): Bacteria > Zixibacteria > MSB-5A5 > GN15 > FEB-12 > JACRAV01. Next base: position 5,358 of record JBGAWZ010000263.1, read on the forward strand.
TTGGACTTTATCGGCAATTGACTTGCGCAGTTTACCGCGAATTGATAAAATTCTTTACACCCCCACTTAGACGCTGAGAGAAGCGCCGCGAAATCGCATGTAACCTATTACTGGACAACAAAAAGCCCCTCCTTTGACGAGGGGCTTGACATATCGGGGCGTCGGCGAGCGTCGTCCGGAATCTTGCCGGCAATCAATAGATATAGATATTGTTGGTCATTCGGCCAGTTGAGGCGAGCACGTTGCCAGTGGTAACACAAACGGCGTCGGCACTGGTGGCGATCGTATACAGATTTCCGCCACCAGAATAAGCGGCGGCGCCGTTGGGCTTGAACGCGATAACGTTATTGTCGCAATCGGTGGCCATGTACACAAATTCAGCGGGAAGAGTATCCACGGCGAGAACTGAGTCGCCGGATTCCATCTTGAAAGCGGTGGGATTAACTATGTCCTTGAAGATCGTAACTGTTCGCGTCGCCTGGTCAAAGTAAATCCCGACCTGGTCTTTTCCTGAAATCGCCTGGGACCGGGCCAGTCGGAAATCGGACGAAAGGTCGCGAGCGGCTCCTTTGAGCTTCATCCGCTGGTACGTCTTACCAAATTGTGGTGCCGCCAGGCTGGTCATGATGCCGACAATCACGATAACAATCATGAGTTCGATCATCGAAAAGCCTCTGACGTTGTTGTACTTGCCATTCATATATTCACCTCTGCGTTATGAATCTTGTCGCTTTCATTGGCCGGGCAATCCCGGTCTGCTCGCCTTGTGTAATAGCACAGACCGTGCCTAAACGACTCGGGCGTTAATCCTGCCCGTTCCGAGTCTCGCCCCTTGCGCGACAGAGCCTTAGACCCTTCTGGGCGGGAGAACCATTCGCGGGAATTGTAGAACTATGGTCCCGGGCCGATACTGAGTATGGGAGCGCAACTATTGCGCGAGTAAAGCCGAAATCGGCGGAAAGGTGATGTTGGATTGACAAAAACGCGGAGTGGTATAGATTGATGTTGTCCAACATGTACTTGCACCGCGACGACCAACAACGAAAGGTCACAGATGAGAATTTGCAGAGCCGCATGGATTTTGATCGCGCTCCCGCTGGCAGTGACGGCGGCTGACCGTCCGAATATACCCCCGACAGTGGCCCAACAGACGGCCATGGCGATTGATGCCGTTGTAATTTCCAAGTCAACAACGCCACTGAGCGTCACCGCTCGCCGCTTTCTGCGTGAACGCGACCGCGACTCGGCTCGCGTGTGGGTCTACTTCACCGATAAGCAATTGTTCTCGCGAGCACAATTTCAGTCGGCCGCGGCGACAATCTCCTTTTCTGAAAAAGAGATGAAACGGCGGGCCATGACCGGCACCGACCACGTCATCTTCGCCGATCGGCCGATAGTCGAAAATTACATTACTCAAATCGAATCGTTCGGCGCAAAACTCCGTTGGCGCTCGAAATGGCTCAACGCCGCCAGTTTTGTTGT
>JBGAWZ010000264.1:0-3747 GCA_044227335.1 Candidatus Zixiibacteriota bacterium
TGGTTGTTTCCAAAAATTTGATAAGCGCGGTTTGAGAAGTACTTCTGATTGGAATCGATAAACTCAAGGAGGGCCAAGAGTGAGGCATAATCGGAATGATCGTCGTTGACCGCCCCAAACGGGGCCTTGAACCTCACGCCTATATCAGGGATATGAAACATGACCACCGCAGTCCGGTCAACCGGGGCTTGTTCCGGGTACTTGTAGGCGCCAAAGAAGCAGTTCATACCGGTTGAATTGGCAACTTCCGTGCCTCGGCCACCTCCAAAAATTGGACAGACGCAACCAGTTGTCCAACAGCGCCTTGGCCCCATTTTCTCCCCTCAGGCCCCAAGGGCCATGCATCAATATTCACAATTCTCCCCGGTCCATAACACGCAAAAAGAAAACGGCGCTTTTGCAAGCGCCGTTTTGAAAGTCGAATGACTTGCTAAATTACTTGGTCATCCGTTTGCGGATCGCGCCGCCAACGAGGCCAAGACCGAAGAGCAGAAGGGTAGCCGGTTCCGGAACCGCACCAGTCTGATCCGGCACGCCAGAGGCGTCGCCAGACATATGGTCGGCCAACCAGTAGTTGCCTGTGTCGTGCATCAGCACATAGGCGATGTTGTTGGAAGCGGAGCTAACCGACAAGAAGCCCATACCGGACTCGTTGCTCTCGATGTAGCGACGGTTCGCGGCGCCGGCATCGGAGTCGATCAGGTTGCCGTCTTTGTCATAAGCTTCAAGATAGAAGTTCGATCCCGCGCAATAGCCGGTGCTGAAGAAGCTACCGTCCTGGTTGGTGAAATCGATCCGCCCCGAGCCCTGGGAGAGACCCAGATACGCGAAGACTTCGTCTTCCATCCAGTAATACCCGCCGTTGTAGGTATTGCCGTTGTTGCTGCTGGTGTTGTAGTACTGGGCTTCGCCATAGATCCAGTCGTAGCCATCGGTCGTCGTGAACTGAAGACCGGCGATACCAGAGGCAATGGCGGCACCTTCGGTACCATCTTCGAAATTGAGTGTCCAGGCATTGGCCGTAGACCACGCGCCGGCGGCCAAAACAACCGCCAGCAGTACTGTCATCACTTTACGCATTACTCGTCCTCCTCTTGAGAGACTTGTTATGTAGGTTTAGGGTTTTTAGTTAACGCCATCTTTAAAGCAAAAACAGGGCCGGACGGTCTTCAGAAGACTGGAAAATTCACCACCACATTGAGCCATAATGCGTTACGAGAGTCTCGTCACTCCTGCCGCCTGTGGATATCTCTCGCGGGTAGCAAGGACATGCTAACATGGATCAACTTTTTCGGCAGACGGTTGCATACTCGCACACTGCCAAATCGCTAGGTCACACACCTGCTGTGTGATACAACTGGATTATTAGTTGGCTGAATCTGCTAACGGTAATCAGGAGAACCGGCCGCACGCTCGGCATACCGATCGGTCATCCCGGCGATAAAATCGGCCACAACTATCTCCGCCCGCTCGGTGTCGAGCATCTCGCGGTATCGCACGGGAAGACCCGACAGATCGGAATTGAGCCGGTTGAAAAGTATCGTTATCGTCCTCTTTGCTCGCTCAGATAATTCACCGAGTTTGGGATGACGATAAAGCCGTACGCGAAGAAATTGCTTTAGCCCGGTTACTTTCGATTCCATATCCGCGGAATAATAACAAAGATGCTCAGCACACGCGCGCACATCTTGGAGCGATCTAATTCCCAGCCGCTGTAATTGACTTTCAGTGTGCGACAGGACATCGCTAACCACCTGATCGACCACTCGCCGCACAAGCAAATGGCGTTTCTGATCGTCGATAAGATGACCGGCCTCTCCCGTACCGGCAAAAAGCGAATCCTCAGCCGATCCCCAGATCGAGAGCGTGCTGAGGTCGCCGATCTCAAGTAGTCCGGCGCGAAGGCCGTCGTCGATATCATGCGCGCTATAAGCGATTTCGTCGGCGATATCCACAATTGAGGCTTCCAGAGTCGGTCGCGTCGACGGATCAAACTCGGCCGGCACATGCCGGTTCTTGGTTTCGTGCTTGGCGATTCCCTCGCGTACTTCAAACGACAAATTCAGGCCCGGATGTTCCGGATATCTCTGCTCGATCAAGTCAACCACCCGAAGTGACTGTCGATTATGATTGAATCCTCCAAAATCCTTGAGTAATTCATCCAGCACATCCTCGCCGGCATGGCCAAATGGCGTGTGGCCGACATCATGCACAAGCGCGATTGCTTCAGTCAAATCTTCGTTTAGCCCCAGTGCGCGGGCCATCGTTCTGCTGATCTGCGCAACTTCGATGGTGTGGGTCAGGCGGGTACGGAAATGATCTCCTTCGTGCGGAAGGAAGACCTGCGTTTTGTATTCCATCCGCCTGAACGCACCCGAATGAATGATTCGGTCGCGATCCCGCTGAAAGCAGGTGCGTAGCGGATGTTCCACAGCGGGGTAAACTCGCCCTTTTGACTGGGACGCTTTCGCCGCGTGTCCGGCCAGAGAAGAGAGTTCGCGAGCTTCAATTGCTTTTCGGTCTATCATTTGATTTCCATCTCGCCTGCCTCGTGCGCCTTCTCCCTTTTCAGAACTGAAACCGAAACCGTTTGCGAAAATCCCAGCACCGGATGAATCTTGGCGGCGTACGTAACCGTGAACCACCGGGCTCCGATATCAACTCCGCCGCCGTATTCGAGCGGACGAGTTGATACTCCCCAATAGAGCGCCGACCCGGCGCGCAGTGGAATCCGCTGGCCGATGCCGTACCGCACCTGTTCTTTTTCGATTTTGGTCGCCTGTACCGAGGTAGATAGATGACGCGGCGTTTCCCATTCAAATATTGCCTTTCCTATTCGTCGATACGGATCGGCTGAAGTAAAGAGTTTGGGTGCGGTCAGATTATCACCCGACAGATGAGCGCGGAATTGCCCGCGCGCATACCCGATTCCCGCCCCCACAGTTGCAGAATTGAATCGGCCGTAATTCCCCCCGAACTCCACCTGTAGAATTGAAACCGACCCGCCGACGCTGATGTCTCGAATGGAATACCCGAGTGCTCCCTTGATCAGCTTTTCACTGTAGAGATCGCTCTTCCCGAATTGCGCCAAACCAATCCCGCCGGTGAATGATTTGTACTTTGCGGCTCCCGCGAGAAACAACCGATCCAGATCGCGAAGATCATACTGCTGGACATAACCAAATTCGACCCCGAGCGAGAAGTCGCTGACAACCAGCCCGGGATTGGCCACGATGTCGGTTGGGCTCGGATGGGAGAGAACGGTTATTCCCCCCATTGACATGGCACGTGAAACGGGATAATCAAATGCTCGCACGTGCGTGGCGAACACAATAGCGGTCAGCGTCGCGATCAAAACACGTAGCCGATACTGCCTCATCGCGCCACCACCACCGTCTGCTTGACCGATTGCACTCCTTGCGCCTCCACATAGACGATATACAGCCCGAGCGGAAGTCGCCCGCCCGAATCATCTCGCCCGTCCCATATATACTCGCCGGCCAAATCTGGTGACTTGTGTTCAAACGTGCGGACCAATCGACCGCCGGAACTGTAGATGCGAACCGTGTACTCATCCGCTTTGGGAGCTGTAATAACAATCAGCGCCGAATCTTCAAAGCTGTCGCCGTCGGGCGAAAATACCCGTGGCTGAATATCCAGTTTCAGCGTGGAGGCAGTCGGCGCAAATCTGATATCGTTAACTTCCCCCGGACTGCCGCCCTGGGCCGACGATCTCCCCCACCGATT
>JBGAWZ010000265.1:0-4468 GCA_044227335.1 Candidatus Zixiibacteriota bacterium
ACGACTGCTTCGGGCCGGCATCCCAACTGACCGCAATTTTCCGCTCCGGATACCGGTTGCCAAGCTCCACTGCGGCGTGACAGTCGGCATGGTGTACCGTCACTCCCCGTCCACGTGTAATAAATCCTACAATATCTTCCCCAGGCACCGGCTGGCAACAACCGGCAAAACGGAACATCATATTGTCGAGCCCCTGTACCCGCACGCCCTTCGAGCCGCGAATCCGTTCGAGGGCTTTCTCTACAAACCCCGGCGCCACGGGCGCTTCCTCGGGCACAATCAGATTGACAAGCGATCCGGCCGAGAGTGAGCCATTGCCTATCGATGCCAACAATTCATCAGGCGACTTCTTATTTAGCTGTTCGGCGAATTCCTGAAGTTTGTCGTCGGGCGGAAACTCTACCCGTGCTTCTTTAAGCTTCCGCTCTATGATCTGGCGTCCCAGCTTTACCGATTGTTCAAATCCGACCTGTTTGAGCCAACGCCGTATCTTGGTACGCGCATAAGACGTTTTGACGAGTTTAAGCCAGTCATGCGATGGCGTCCTATTCGGATTGGTGATCACTTCTACCTGATCGCCGGACTGAAGCTGGGTCGATAGCGGCTGTAACCGGCCGTTGATTTTGGCTCCAGCACAATGAAGCCCGACTTCCGTGTGAACGAGAAATGCAAAGTCCAGAGGAGTCGAGCCGCGCGGAAGGTGTATCAGCTTTCCGTTGGGTGTGTACACGAAGATATCCTCCGAGTACAAATCCATCTTAAGATATTCCAAGAACTCCGACGGATTGGTCAAGTCTTTCTGCCATTCGAGAACGTCACGAAGCCAGACCATCTGGCGGTCGTCGCGGCTCATCTGTTGGCGACCCTCTTTGTACAACCAGTGAGCGGCGATTCCGTTTTCCGCCTCGTGGTGCATCTGATGGGTACGAATTTGAATCTCGACCATCTTATTGCGCGGCCCGAATACCGTCGTGTGCAGAGAACGGTAACCATTTGGTTTCGGCGTGGCGATGTAGTCGTGAAACCGATCCGGCACTGGTTTCCACATCGCATGAATGATCCCCATCGTGTGGTAGCATTCCCGCTCACTATTGACCAGCACTCGGATAGCCAGCAAGTCGTAGATTTGTTCAAACGGCACTTTGCGATACCGGATTTTGCGGTAAATCGACGACAGATGTTTTGCCCGCCCGTAAACAGTCGCAAAGATCGAATCTTTGGCCAGCGCTTCTTTGATCGGCGCCACTACTTCGGCGATATACGCCTCACGCTCGGCTTTCTTTTCCTTGACTCGCTGTGCCAGATCGTCATATGTGGCTTGATCGAGATACTTGAAAGACAAATCTTCAAGTTCCTCTTTGAGTTTGTGAATTCCCAGCCGGTGGGCAAGCGGGCAATAGACGTCTCGCGTTTCCAATGCGATCCGCTGTTGCTTCTCGGGAGGGAGCGCCTCGAGCGTTCGCATATTGTGCATCCGGTCGGCCAGTTTGATAAGAATTACCCTGATATCCTTGGCCATCGATAGGAGCATCTTACGGAAATACTCAACCTGCCCCTCTTCATACGAATTGAAATGTACCGCACCGATTTTAGTGACGCCGTCGACTAATTCAGCGACATCGTCGCCGAATTCCCTGCGAATATCCTCAAGCGTGTGATGGGTGTCTTCGACTACGTCGTGCACAATCCCCGCGACAATCGTCTCGGAATCCATGTGCATTTCGGCCAGCACGAAAGCGACTTCAAGGCAGTGCTCAACATACGGCTCCCCTGACACACGCTTTTGTCCTTCATGCGCCTTATCGGAAAACTCGTAGGCGCGGCGGATCAGGCCGACATCGAGGTTTGAATTGTACGCCTCGATATGAATGATGAACTCAGCGAGATTCATGCCAGTTGTCCAGCCCCGTGCTCAGTGCTGTTCAGTGCGGAAATCACTGCTGAATACACATGTTCTACCCGAATAGATTTCATACACTCACACCGATTCCCAGAGCATCGACAGGAAATAGTTGGCTGTATCACCTGATGTCCGGCTCCCACCGGTCCCCACCGCACCGGTGACATGACCCGCTTGCCGGGATACAAACCAATTACCCGCGTCCCCACTGCGGCCGCCAAATGAAGCGGACCGGTCGAATTCGAAACTACCAGGCGGGCGCGTTCGAGAATTGCTCCAAGTGTTCGCAAATCTGTGTCGCCTGCGATTGTGGGCACTTCAATACCCAGACGTTTTGACATCTCCTCGATTTGCGAAGATTCGTTTTGCGACCCGCTGATCACCACTTGCACCTTCTTACTCTGCAATAGATCGGCCAATTTCAGAAACCGTTCAAGCGGCCACCGGTCGGCCGATCCGCCGGAACCCGGATGAATCAGTACGAAGTCGCCGGTGACCGACTTAGCCGACAAGAGCGATTCCGCCCCTTTCCGGTCGCGTTCGATCAAATGCACAGCCGGCTGGGTGACCGTGGGGCCTTCGGCAAAAAATCTCAGGAAATCAAGGTTGTAGACCATCTCATGCTGGACATTGGATTTCCTGCTGTGATGAATATAATGATTGAAATAGAGCGAATGAAACCTCCGCGAGGTGCCAATGCGGTGCGGCACTTTCACTTTGTACAGCAGGCGACAGATATTCGGGTCGGGATAAATCACCACTGCCGCTTCAAATCCTGCGTGGCCAACTTTGGACTGCAACTCGGCGCGGTATCGACCGTTATTGATCAGTTGGTCCACCTGCACACGGACGATTCCGTCGAGGCGCGGATTATTCTCAAGGAGCGGCGAGGCATAGAGCGAGGCCATGACATGAACCTCGCAATCGGGGTGTCGCAATTTGATTGATTCGGCCACCGGAATCGCCAAAAGCAAATCACCGATCCGATCAGTTCGACTGACCAGTATTTTCGACCCGGAAAGCAGTTCCAGTTTTTGACTCACAGTGCGCCTTTCATCGCGACGACTTCTGCCGGTTTCGAGCGCGGAGCTTGGAATATTTGACAAACACCGCCACAGCCGAAAGAACAGAAATCATCAACCCTTCAACCCCGTCCAAGAAGCCGGCTTTGGAAATATAATGTTTGATGAACGCCACGCCCGGCCGAATTGTCAGGTCGAATAACCCGGTTTTGCGGCCGCGCAATGCCTCCAACTCAGCACCTTCCGACGTATACCGATTGAATTTCTCAAAGTACACGTCAAGTGACGGATAACTATAATGAAGTAGATTTCCCGTGCATCGCCCCAATCTGCCGTCTACAACAACCCGTTCGTGAATAATATCTGGCGTAAAACTGCCAGATGATCGTCGAAACAGTCGCAACACTCGGTCGGGATACCAGCCGCAGTGGTAAATCCACTTGCCGAGGAAATTGGTCAGGCGGGCCATTTCGTAGCCGATAGCAGAGTCGCTTTGGGCCACGACTCTTTTGATCTCTTCTGCTAATTCGCCCGAAACCTCCTCATCGGCGTCGATTGAAAATACCCATTCGCAAGTTGCCTTTGATAACGCATACTGCTTGGCGTTCCCAAACCCAGTCCACACAATTTGGTGTACCTCGGCATTGAATGACTTGGCAATGGTAACGGTCCCGTCGGTAGAGCCACTATCGACAACCACAATTTGATCGGCGAACGCTACCGACTCAAGACAGCGCCGCAGATTGGCCTCTTCATTGCGCGTGATGACAATCACTGATAGACTCATGATCGCTCCACCTTTCAGGAGCTACTCAGAACCTCGCAAACGACTGTACAATCCGACTACCGGGACATGAAAAGATCGAGCGATATGAATCATGGAAGTATCCGGTGAGACCAGCAAATCAAGACTCCCAACTACCGCCGAGGCCTGCAGTAAGCTGTAGCCGTCCGGGACAATCGTCACTCGCGGGCCGGCCTTGAGTATGATACTTTGCGCTCGATTCCGATCGGGCGGTGCGCACAAGAGCAACACTCGGCATTCGTCATCGATTTGGGAAAGTCGCTTAACCAGTTCAGCCGATTTTTCTTCAGCCCAAATTCTGGTCGGTGATCCGGCCGAGAGATTGTATCCGACAACGGTCGTATGCTGGTCAGATTGCCTAAGTGACTGAACGAAAGTTCGCCCCTGCTCCAGGTCACTCTTGGTTAGGTGTGGTTGAGCGTATGGATCTATGGCTGTCGGATCAAGTCCGAATGCTTTGAGCAACGCGAGTGTATTTTGAATAATATGCCCGGTGTTCCCCATTCGGTGGTCGTAGTTGAAATCATAGTATTGGCGGAACTTCACCTTACCGACCCCGATGCGCGGCTTCCCCGGCGCGCAGAGTTGAGACAAGAACAGAGCCGTCACAGAGTCGTCGCATATCATGTCGATCACGCAGTCAAATCGCTCCTTGCGCATGCGCAATATTTCAGGAATGTCACGCAACAGGTTCTTTCGATACAAAAAGACTCGCTCAAAGCGCGGGTCATGTTCAATCAG
>JBGAWZ010000266.1:0-3744 GCA_044227335.1 Candidatus Zixiibacteriota bacterium
GAGAGCATGGTCCAGGTGAGGGTGCCACCGTTTACATCGCTGGCCGAGAACTGATAGCAGACCTGAGCCGGCGCGCACATGAAGGTGTCTTTCGGCGTGGGAGGATTTACCGCAACCGGCGGGGCATCGATAGTCACATCAGTGATCAGGAAACAGGAGTCAGAACCACAGGTGGTACTGGCTTTGATCTTGATCACATAGTGGCCGGAAGTATCAGCGTTAAAGCAGATACTGCCCGAAGAATATGATCCAATCGGCGACACAGTGACAGTCGCGCCTGATCCCAGCACTGTAATGGGAGTGCAGACCGCCGTGCCGGCCGCGCAGACAAAGCGTGATTGAGTCGGCGGGCACGTAATATTGGCGGCCGAGCCGATATCAACATTGAACGTGACAAAGCAAGTATCGGCGCCGCACGAGGCCGATGCGATCACGCGAATGATGTAAGTGCCGGAGGTATCGGCTTGGAAGCAAAGGTTGCCGCCGCTATAGGTACCAAAGGTTGTGGTCACGGTCGCGCCGGGCGGAGTGATCGCAATTGCCTGGCAGACTTGACCGGTGGCGCAAAGCGAAGCAGAGATCGGTCCGACAGGACAGGTGATATTGGCAAATTCGCCAAACGTGATTGTCGCGCGAACCGTGTCGCGATCAGTCGCGCCGCACGAGTCGGTCACGCTGACAATGAAGTCATAGATGCCGGCTACCGCAGGGGTGAAGCAGATTTTGTTATTGGCCGAATCAAGCGATCCCGAACCGGAAACCAGGACTTCAGTTAATTTGCCAAGTCCGTTCGGATCGCTAATGCCGTAGCTCATGCAGACTTGAGTCGGTGTGCAGAGGAAGAGCGATGTGTCGTTTCCAAAAGTGATAACGGGAGCGCCGTTCATGGTCACCGTCACCACGATGGTATCGCGATGGAAAAGACCGCAGGCATCAGTCGCGCTCACAATCGTTGTGTAGGTTCCACCGGAGGGCGGGGTGTAGCAGACCGTATTGGCTACGGTGTCAATGACGCCTGGGCCGGACACGATTTGCTCAGACGTAACATTATTATCGGCGTCGGAGACTGTGTACGGAAGGCAGATTTGAGCCGGCGCACACTGGAAAGTACTGAAGTTGGCGCCCAGCGCAATGATTGGAGCGCTGTTGAGCGTGACATTGTACGTCATGCTCACCGTGTCTTTAGCTCCGCAGGCGTCGGCCACCGTGGCGGTCACCGAATAACTACCGCTGGTCGCGGGAGTAAAGCACCACAGACCGCCGGAGGTCACCGTTCCCGAACCGGAGAGCTTGGTCCAGGTCAGTGAACCGCCGTTGACATCACTCGCCGCAAACTGGCGGCAGATCTGTGCCGAGGCGCACATAAATGTGTCAACACTGGCCGGAGGATTGGTCGCAACCGGCGCGGAATTGAGCGTTACCGTCACATTGATCGTATCGCGATCGGTCGCGCCGCAGGAATCCATCGCCTGCACTATGATCTGATAGCTACCCGAACTGGCGGGTGTAAAGCAAACCCGGTTGTTCAGAGTATCAATCGAACCGTAGCCGGAAATCATTGATTCCTGAATCTTGGACAACCCGTTCGGATCGGAAACTGAATATGTCACACAGATCGAAGAAGCCGTACACTGCGACAGCGTCGTATCGCTTCCGAAAGCGATCGTCGGCGCGCCATTGAGCGTCACATTAATAACCACCGTATCTTGCGCGGTCAGACCGCAGGCATCTGTCGCCTGCACAATGATCGTGTTGGCGCCGCTGGCCACCGGGGTGAAACAGACCTGGTTGTTGACGGTGTCGATACTTCCCGGTCCGGAAATCAGCGATTCAAGAGTCAGATTGTTATTGGGATCGGAGAGAGTGTAGTTTACGCAAATCTGCGAGGCCACACACTGGAAGACATTCTGATCTGCGCCGAGCGCAACGGTTGGGGCGGCGTTCAGATTGACGGTGACCACGATAGTGTCGCGCGTGGTCGCGCCACAGGCGTCGGTCGCCTGCACGATGATAGTGTTTGCGCCACTAACTGCCGGTGTGAAGCAGACCCGGTTGTTGACCGTGTCGATACTTCCCGGTCCGGAAATCAACGATTCCAAAGTCAGGTTGTTGTCCGGATCGGACAGTGTGTAGTTCACGCAAATCTGAGCGGCCGCGCACTGGAATATGTTCTGATCGGCGCCCAGCGAAACGGTCGGCGCTGAATTTTTGGTGTAGTGAATGACCACCGTGTCATAATCGATCTGATTGCAACTGTCGGTCGCTTTCAGTACGAACTCGTAATCGAGTGTATTTGTCGGCGTGAAGCAGATTTGACTGCCATTAAATGTACCGGGGCCGCTGATAAGCTCGCACAGCTTTAAGTCGCCATCGGCGTCAGTGCAACCAGCCGACCAGCAGATTTGTGCCGGATTACACTGGAAAATGGTTTGATCGGCGCCGGCATTTGCCACCGGCGGATTAGTAGGACAAATTGCGAATTGATGCGGGTTTACCTGCGGATTAACAGCCGGCGAAGAAACGGTCGCCTGACCATCCGAAGCCACGACGTAATAGTCCACCCCCGTTTTGCATTTGAGAACACTTGCGGGTATTGTTGCGCAGAAGGTACTGTCACTGACCGGGCCGGTGGGGGACATGGTCACCGACGTATAGCTCGAAGGTCCCGTGCGATAAAAAAGTGTGACAACCAGGTTCGCCTTCGGGGTGTCATCGTCGGTCACCCACGCGCACATATTGATGCTGGCATTGGGCGATTGACAGGAATTGCTCAAATTTATTGTGGCCGGGGTGCGCACGATTTCCGGCGGTGCTTTTTCCTGGCACGAAAGCGAGTCGCACATGGTACAGTTCGGACCATTTTTGCGGCAGATCTTGGTCCAATGTATGTCGCCGTTTTGAATGGTGTCTAAGCTCTGATAGCATATGTAGTAGCGGCTACACAGACGTTGTTTGATTTTTGAATACAACGAATCGATGCTGGCGCCGGATGGAGCGTGGGCCCAAAAACCGCCGGTGCCAGTAGCGAAGGCCTGCATCGCCTCAGGGTTAAACCAGGTGTTATCGATCGGGCCGAGATTGAAGGTGTAAATCGGAATACTGGCTGAGTTGGCCAAGTTGCAAATGGCGGTTGAGTCGTCGGCGTACGTGTTGTCGCTCACGCCGTCAGGAGGGTTCGGCGCACAGAGGTTGCTCCGGTTATCGACACCGTCGGTGAAGGCGATGACGGCCTTGGAACCAAGCTGGAAGCGGGTGATATCCACGCCTTTGTATACGCCGTCAAATGCGGCCGTGCTACCGTTTGCGACAAGTCCGTTGATAGCATTGTGCAGCGTGGTCTGATTACTCGTGAAGTTGACAAGGACATTCCAACAACTCGAAAACGTGACTATCGCCACCTGGTCGTACACATCCATGTTGTTCACAAACGTGTGCATGGCCGACTTGGCAGAATCGAGCCGATGGTCGGTCGTCATACTTCCGGAAACGTCAACAACCAGGCAAACCGATGTGGGGCAGTTGCCGGCCGTCAGTTGCTGAACCGTAAATGACGGAATCGGAACGCCATTCTGGAAAACACAGAACGAATCGGTGTTGAATCCCGGAATCGGGTTGCCGCTCCCATCCAAAACGTCGACATATCCGCAGATAGACGGGAAAAGAGAACAGTCGAGCTGTGAGAGATCTAACGTCGTGACGGTGGAAGCGCCGGTGGCCGCCGGAATCGGCATGGTTGGCCGACTC
>JBGAWZ010000267.1:0-5167 GCA_044227335.1 Candidatus Zixiibacteriota bacterium
GACCAACAGCCCCGCAAGCGAAATGACAGCGGCGGCGACAATAAGCAAAACTGTTCGGCGAGTGAGTTTCACGCTTATAATATACGTTGTAAACGCCGCGATTCCACGTTGTTAACATCTCTTAACATCCGCTGACAGATCTTAACTATCCGCCAACGCAGAGGGGCCGTACAATAGGGCAGAAACAGAATTGTACCGCCAAATAAAGGAGAATGGCAGATGCGGATGAAAAGTGTAGTAGCGATCGCGCTGGTTGTGATCGGACTGTTTGGCGCGAGCGCACAAATCGGTGCTCAGCAGATTATGCACAAGATGGAGGGGGAAGGGTTTTTCATGATGCAGGAGACCGGGGCGCTGATCGTGCAAAATAAAGATACGTTGAAAGTAGATTTACTGCCGCCGCCCGAAGCGATGGCCAAGGGGTACGCCAAGGTTGATCTGAAAGTGGGCGACTTGATTTTGTTGGTAAACGGGAAAAAAGTAACGACTGCCACTCAACTTGAAGAAATGTTCAAAGCGATCAAGCCGGGGGAAGAAGTCTCGCTTGGGATTAAGCGCGAAGGTGGGCTACGGTTGGTGAAGTTCACTCGCGCCGATGAAAGCAAATTGCCCCAACGCCAGATGATGATGATGAAGCAGGGTGACGGTGCCGGCGACGGCGAGGATCAGGTGCAGGTGCAGACTATCAATGGAACCAAGGAGTACACCGGCAAGGGTGCGCGGATATTGCCGTCATCGGGGTTGGTCATCGCCATCAAAGAAGGCGGGGTGGGAGTAATCGGTGTCATGCCGATGGCGAAAGAGAAGATTTCCGGTGGCGAGGTCAAAGAGGGCGACATGATCATATCGGCCAATGGCAAAACTCTGGCCAACACCGACGAACTGGTTGATCTGGTTGATGGAGCGGCAGAAGGCACCAAACTGGAACTAAAGGTCAAGCGGGGTAGTGAGATGTTCACGGTCACCATTACCAAGACCAAGGACATGGGCCAGAAAATTATCAGGCAGACTAACTAACCTATGAACCTGCTGACCAGATACACAAAGTGTTGCTTGGTGGCGCTGGTGGCGATAGTGATCGTGTCGAATGCGTTTGCGCAGTCGCCCAATTTCAATCAGCGCGACGATACGTACCGTGTACTCGGACTGAAGCGGGCCAAAGAAGCATACGAAGTCGCCAGGGCCGAATACGACCGTCAAAAGGATATGTTCGCCAAACAGCTCATTTCGTCGGTCGAACTTGACCGGGCGCGCAATCTGTTTGCCGATGCCGAGGTCAACTATCAGCAGTCGCTGTTGGCGGTCATTTTCGAGCAACAGTATGTTTCGGTTAGCTCAGCGGTGAAATATTACGACAGTAAGGGTCAACGCCGTGTACGGTTGACCCTTGCGAATATGTCGAGCGGATCAGCTGAGGCGCAGAAGCTGATGAATTTGGACGATCCGATTTTTCGCTCGCTCCAGCCGGATATTATCAACAACGTTTATGTGTCGCTCTTGAACGACGCTCAGGCAATCATCAGCCAGCCGTATGAGCAAAAGCTCAATTCCCTTCAGTTTGGAGATCCGCAGACGATTGACTTTGCAATACTCGAAGATCTCGATGCGATCACCGTGTCGATTATCTACGGTTCCGGATCTCAGCGAACGCTCAAGATTTATTTGCAGAAAGATGCCCGGGTCAACAAAGTGGCGGTTCATTCGGAGCAATTTTCGCAGGAACTGGAGCTTGGCAAATCGGCCGCGTTTGATCTGAATCTTGAATTGTATAGCGGGTCGGCCAATACGTTCGGGCTTGAGGTAATGGGACTTCCGGCGGAGATTAGTCGGTTTTTCCGCGACGCAGGCAGTCAGGCACGTCTGAGTCAAGTGCGGTTTAGTGAGGCGACGCGGAGCAAAAAGGCGTCGCTTGAGATTTCACTACCGGATCGTCCCACCGGCGGCGTGGTAATCGACAAGCCGATTTCGTTCTTTGTGGTGGTGGCGCCATCGGAGAAGCTGGAACTCATTCGAGCGGCGGGCGACAAGCAGTGGACGACTGAGGAATTGGACAAGCTGGATGTCGGGTATGCGCATCTCGACTTGCTCCCGCGCGGCAAGGGGCGACTGTTGGTCAAGGCGACACAGTTGTATTACGCGATCGAATCGGACGCCAGCGCGAATGTGCCGCTTGATCTGGTCAACGAGGGGAGTGACCGGCTCACCAATGTAGCACTACAACTTGATCTGCCGCTCAACTGGACAAAGCTGATCGATCCGACAACAGTTGCTGACATCGCGGTCGGCGCCGACGCGACAGTCAAACTGACTATCACGCCGCCTGAAAATATTGCGCCCGGCAAGTACGATGTTCGCGTGAGAAGTTCGGCGATGTCCAATGGCCAGCCAGTGATCGGCGAGGATAAGACCGTCACTATCGAGATTCTACCCGGAAGCAATATCATCGGCACAATTCTCTTGGTGCTGGTGATTGTCGGCTTGGTAGCCGGACTGGTGGTATTCGGTATACGACTCTCGCGCAAGTAACGTGATGATAAACGATCTAAACAGATATCGAGGCACAGATGGCACAGACACCATATCTTGAAGCGGCGGGGTTGACCAAGCGGTACGAGGACGGCGTACTCGCGCTTGACCATGTCTCATTCGCCGTGCACCCCGGACAAATCTACGCGATGCTCGGCGCCAATGGCGCCGGCAAGACAACGACGATCAATATTTTTCTCAATTTGATCGAGCCGACCGAAGGGGAGGCTCGGGTGGCGGGGATTGTGACACATCGCGAGCCCCTTGAGGCCAAAGCGCATGTTGCATATGTCTCTGAAAATGTCATGCTGTACGGCAATTTCACGGCCATGCAGAATCTTGAGTTCTTTGCTCGACTGGGGGGGAAGCGAAATTACAGTCGCGATGACCTGCATGACATTTTAGTTCGGGTCGGATTACCAGCCGAAGTGCATCACAAGAAAGTACGGGGTTTTTCAAAGGGAATGCGCCAGAAGTGCGGCATTGCTATCGCCATTTTGAAAGATGCGCCGGCGATTTTGCTCGATGAGCCGACCTCGGGACTTGATCCCAAAGCCGGATGGGAATTCAGTCGACTGCTAGAATCCCTGCGGTCGGAGGGGAAGGCGATCCTGATGTCAACGCACGACATCTTTCGCGCCAAAGAAATTGCCGACACAATTGCGATAATGAAAGAGGGGCGGTTGGTGATGGAACAGCCGGCAAAAGAACTGGCACATCTCGATTTGGAAAAGCTGTATATGGAACATATGGCCGGTCACGAATCACCGGCAGTTGCGGAGGTCTGATGCTTGCAACTTTGATTGAGAAGGAAATCCGCGATTTGTTGGGGTCGACCAAGTTCGCCATTTCGTTTTCGGTGTGCGCGGTACTGCTTGTTCTGTCGTTTGTTTCCGGCGCTCAAAATTACAAAGCGGCTCAACGGCAGTACGAGGCGGCCAAAGCAGAAAATCTGCGGCAACTTGACGGTCTCACCGACTGGCTGATGCTGAGGCAGAATCGAATCTTTCTGCCACCGGAGCCGGTGGCGGCGATTGTGACAGGAATATCGAATGATGTCGGACGCACGGTTGAAGTAACCGGGCGAGGGGAATTGACCACGCAGGACAGTCGATTTGAAGGCGAGCCACTCTTCGCCGTGTTTCGCTTCCTCGATCTTGAGTTTGTCTTCGGTGTTGTCCTGTCGCTTTTGGCAATTTTATTGGGATACGACGCAGGTAGGATCGATTGCGGCGCTCGTACCGGCGTTGATCATTCCGGTGTTGGTGGGGTGTTTACTTCTCATCGCAATGGGAATTCCGATGGACGGCGCCAGTTGGCTACGGCTGGCATTAGCGATCGGAACCGGGCTTTTGTATTTCGTCGTTATGCTGACGCTTTCGATCATGGTGTCGTCGATGACCCACCGCTCATCCAGCTCGTATCTCACCATGTTGGTTATCTGGGTGATGGCGGTTTTTGTGGTCCCGCGGGCGGCGGTATTATTGGCCGGTAGAGCGGTGGAAGTGCCGTCGGTGGATGAACTCTCGGCCAAAAAGCAGGCGTTTGGCGGGCAGATGTTTTCGGCGAATCGTCAGGCGCTTTCAACCTGGTCTCCCCAAAGTACCGGGGGGGACATGGACGCCATGATGAAGCAATTTCAGGATATGATGGAAAAGCAAGCCGACGAACGTGACCAGAAAATGCAGGCCTTCAGCGGACAACTCAACGAAGACCGCGCCAATCGCCAGCGCGTACAACAGCGCTGGGCGTTTTCTGCGGCACGTCTTTCGCCGATGGCGTCGTTTTCACTTTCGATTACATCGCTGGCCGGAACGGACCTTCAATTGAGCGACCGGTTTGCCGACGAGGCGAAAGCATACCAGGATGATTACGCGAAATTTATCAAAGCGAAGACCGGCATGGTCCCCGGACGCGGGATGATCATCATGCGGGTAAACGAGGAGTCCGGCGAAAAACCCAAGCCAGTTGACCCGAAGGAACTTCCGGAGTATCAACATCGCGAAATAGACACGCAATCATCAGTAGCCGCGGCGGTACCGGGAATTGGGCTGTTGTTCCTATGGGGACTGGGCGCTTTTGCCGCAACCTTCTGGTCGTTTCTGCGCTATGATTTGAGATAGAGAGGTAGCTGATGTTTGGAAGACTTGTACAGAAAGAACTAAAAGCGATATTGCTCAGTCCCCGCTTTGTGGGGACATTTCTGGTTGGCGCCGTATTGATTTTGTTGTCTGTCTTTGTCGACATACAGGAGTATCGCGCGGCGGTCGATCATGCGCGGACATCGCAACAACTATCCGATCAACGCTTGCGCGAGTCAACCTCGTGGATGATGGCTTCGACCCGCGCCTATCGCAATCCCGATCCGATGATGATTTTTGTGTCGGGGCTGGCGTTCGATGTCGGCCGGTGGTCTGAGATCAGCACTCGCAACGGTGTGCGGCTACGACACTCGCTCTATTCAGATGAACCGATCTATGCGGTTTTTCGGTTTGTTGATTTCACGTTGATAGTGGTGGTGGTGATGTCGCTCTTTGCGCTGCTGTTTACGTATGACGCAATTTCGGGCGAGCGTGAAAACGGAACACTGAAGCTGGTTTTTTCTCATCCGGTCCAGCGAGCGAAATATGTGCTAGCAAAA
>JBGAWZ010000268.1:0-3727 GCA_044227335.1 Candidatus Zixiibacteriota bacterium
CTATATGACAACCGATCGTCCTTTCGATTTACTTTCAATCGGCGCCCATCCCGATGATATCGAGGTCGGCACAGGTGGTGTCCTTATCGACTTAGCCAAGCGCGGATACCGTTGCGGCATTGTCATTCTGACGCAAGGGGAAATGGGCACCGGCGGCACACCGGCAATTCGTGCACGCGAAGTCGAAGATGCCGCCGCTATCCTGGGAGTAGAAATCGTACATCGCTTTGACTGGGGCGACACCAAACTCGAAGACTCCTACGACAAACGACTGGAACTGGCCAAGATCATTCGCTCTACGCGCCCCAAGATCATTCTGGCGCCCTATCCGCATGTCGGCCACGGCCGCCGTCAGTCGCATCCGGATCATGTGGCTTCGGGAATCATCGCGATCAACGCCGCAAATCTGGCGGCGCTTAAGAAAATCGAAGTCCCCGGCGAACCGCATCTGGTCACCCGCATTTTCCATTATTTCCTGCCACCGCAGGTGTATCCGAACTTTGTGGTCGATATCACACCGCATTTCGACGGCTGGATTGCCGCGCTTTCGGCACACAAGTCGCAATTCTTGAATCCTGAAAAATCGCGTGACTATATCGAGAATCTCTCGGCTATGGCTCGGGCTTTTGGATTACAGGCACGGTGCAAATACGGCCAGGGGTTCTATGCGGTCGAACCGGTGCTGGTGAAAGACATGATGTCACTGGTCGACGAGCAGGACCCCAACAAGACCTGACCGGTTACTTTCATATGAAACTCGGCTTTATCGGACTTGGGTCGCTGGGTCACGCCATCGCGACACGCCTCATTTCGCGGAGCCACGAGCTCGTAGTCTGGAACAGGACGGGGTCGAAAGCCGATAACCTCAAAGTTACCGTCGCCGCATCTCCCGCCGCCGTATCAGCACAAGCAGAAACAATCTTTCTCTGCCTATTTGATACCCCCGCGGTAGAGTCTGTTCTCTCCGGGCCGAGTGGAATCTCTTCGATTGACCTGCGCGGTAAGATCATCTGCGATATCACCACCAACCACTTCGCCAGAGTCGGCGACTTTCACAAACTGATAGCTGACAAAGGTGGTCAGTATCTCGAAACACCCGTACTCGGAAGTGTTGCGCCGGCGCTTTCGGGAAATCTGGTGACACTGATCAGCGGCGATGAGCGGGCGTACACAACAGCGCTACCGGTTATAGAGCACATTTCATCCAAGCAATTCTACTTTCCGCAAATAGGCGCCGCCACGAAGATGAAGTTGATTAACAACGTATTGCTGGGCGCATTTATGACATCGATAGCCGAAGCCACAGTACTCGCCGAGAAAAGCGGCATCTCAAAGGAAAAGGCTCTTGAAATACTCAGCGTTGGCGCGGGAAACTCGGCGGTGATGAACGCCAAGCGCGAGGCCATTCTGACTGAAAACTTCGCGCCCACTTTTACCGCCGCGACTATTCATAAAGACTTGACGTATCTGCACGATCTGGCCCTGCACATGGGTGTTTCTGATACTATGGCTTCCGCCGCGCGCGAGGCGTTCGCGGAAGCGGTCAAGCGAGGGTTTGGGGCGGAAGATCTGTCGGTCGTCTACAAATCTCTGAAGTAGGTCGGGATCCGAGTATGTCCCGCAGGGACAAACGAGAAACCCGACATCTTTTTCCAGGATCGAAGTAGGTCGGGTTGCGCAGTCCCGCATAGGCGGGACAAGCTACCCGACATCTTTTGCGCGGACAAAGACGTCCGCGTAGCACAATATCGCGATAGAAGTGCAACGCCGACGTCCCCGTCGGTGTCCGGCCTCTTGCCGTACCCCACCCAAATGACGGGCAGGCAACTAGACTCTCACCGCCGCCCGAATCTTCTCAAACGCCTGCCGCAGATCGATCAGTAAATCATCAATGTGCTCAATCCCGACCGACAGTCGAATCAGCGAATCGGTGATCCCGTTCTGCTCACGGATTTCTTTAGGAATCGAGGCGTGGGTCATCGCCGCTGGATGATTGATCAGCGATTCGACGCCACCAAGTGACTCAGCCAGTGTGAAGATTTCTGTGGCTGTCGCGAATTTCTTCACCGTCTCGAAATCGGCCTTCAACTCAAAAGAAAGCATCCCGCCCGGCATAGCCATCTTGTTCGGCACCGGTTTGCCGTCCTGGCCGGGGAAATAAATCGCTCCGACGGCGTCGACTGTCTCAAGATACTCGGCGATCTTCACGGCGTTAGTTGAATGCCGTTCCATTCGCAGATGCAGGGTCTTAAGACCTCTTAAGACCAGCCAGCTTTCAAACGGCCCAAGATGTGCGCCTATAGCATACTGACTGAAAAAGAGTCGTTCCCCGAGTTCTTTGTCCTTTACCATTAATGCGCCAGCGATGACATCGCAGTGCCCCGCCAGATACTTCGAGGCCGAGTGGTGCACAATATCAGCCCCCAAGTCAAGCGGCTTTTGGATGTACGGTGTGGCAAAGGTGTTGTCGACCGCCACAAATATCCCGCGCTTGTGGGCAATTTGAGAGACCGCTTCGATATCGATCAGGTGCAAGAGCGGATTGGTCGGCGATTCCATCCAGATCAACTTGGTGCCGGGCCTTATCGCTTCTTCGAAATCGCGCGCGGAACAGCCGCTGACATAACTGAAGTCAATTTGATAATTCCGCCAGACTCGTTCGAACTGGCGGCGTGTGCCGCCATACAAATCGGCGCAGGCGACTACATGGTCGCCCGGCTTGAGCAGATTAAGCACCGCGTGCATTGCGGCCAATCCCGAAGAAAAGGCCAGCCCGCGTGTGCCGTTCTCAAGCGACGCCAGTGTCTCTTCAAGCGCTTTGCGGGTTGGATTCGACCAACGCGAATAGACATACCCGGACTCGTCGCCGGGGTACTGGACACGATACGTCGAGCTGGGGTAGATCGCCGGAGTCACACTGCGGGTGCCGTCTTCGGGAACTTGCCCGGTGTGAATCGCCCGCGTTTCGAAGCGTTTTGATTTCATCTTATCGCCACTCATCGGATAAACCCTTTCTCGCGCATCCAGTCGTCGTTGAACTGCTTGCTGATATACTTGGCGCCGGAATCCGGCAGGATCACCACCACAATCTTATCGGCTGAGAGTGTCTTGGCGTATTCGAGCGCGACATGCACCGCCGCACCCGAAGAACCACCGGCCAAGATTCCCTCTTTGCGGGCCAGGTCGCGCGCCGCCAGAAAACACTGTTCGTCGTTTACCTGAAAGACCTTGTCGATCACTGAAAAATCGATCGTCGGGCAGAGCATGTCTTCGCCGATTCCTTCAACCAAATAAGTGTGCGGCTCGATCATCGTTTTGTCTTTGTGATATTGGTAGTAGACCGAACCGATTGGGTCAGCGGTGACAACTTCGATTTTGGGATTTTTTTCTTTGAGATATTTTGCCACACCCGATACTGTCCCGCCGGTGCCGATGCCGCCGACAAAAACATCGAACTTGCCGCCGGTCTGATTCCAGATTTCCGGCCCGGTTAGTTTGTAGTGAGCCTCGATATTATCCAGATTGAAATACTGCCCGATAAAAAACGAATTGGGCGTTTCGCGCGCGATGCGGCGTCCGGTTTCATAGTAACTCTGCGGTGACTCGGCCGGCACCGCTGTGGGGCAGATGTGAACTTCGGCGCCGAATGCCTTGAGGGTGTCGACTTTTTCCCGCGACATTTTGTCAGGGATTGTCAGGATCGCCTTGTACCCGTTGACCGCGGCAT
>JBGAWZ010000269.1:0-3726 GCA_044227335.1 Candidatus Zixiibacteriota bacterium
TTTTCTTGCAGATCTTGGTCCAGTGGATATCGCCGTTTTGAATCGTGTCTAAACTCTGATAGCAGATGTAATACCGACTGCACAGGCGTTGCTTGATCTTGGTATACAACGAATCAATGCTGGCGCCCGTGGGGGCATGAGCCCAGAATCCGCCCGTACCGGTAGCGAAAGCCTGCATGGCTTCGGGGTTAAACCAGGTGTTGTCGATCGGGCCAAGATTGAAGGTATAGATCGGAATACTCGCCGAGTTGGCGAGGTTGACAATAGCGGTCGAGTCATCGGCGTAGGTGTTGTCGGTGACGCCGTCGGGAGGATTCGGCGCGCACAGATGACTTCTATTTTCGACGCCGTCGGTAAAGGCGATGACCGCCTTTGAGCCAAGCTGGAATCGGGTGATATCAACACCCTTGTACACGCCGTCAAACGCGGCGGTATTGCCGTTGGCGGTTAGTGTATTAACTGCGTTATTGAGCGTCGTTTTGTTACTGGTGAAGTTAACCAGCACTGTCCAACAGGAGGAAAATGTTACGATTGCTGTCTGATCGTATACATCCATGTTATTGATGAAGCGGTGCATCGCCGATTTGGCCGAATCAAGACGATGATCGTCGGCCATACTTCCCGAAACGTCCACGACAAGGCAAACCGAAGTCGGGCAGTTGCCGGCGGTCAGTTGCTGAACGGTAAACGACGGAATCGGGACGCCATTTTGGAATACACAGAACGAATCGGTGTTGAATCCCGGGATCGGGTTACCGCTACCGTCCAGAACGTCGACATATCCGCAAATCGACGGGAAGAGTGAGCAATCCAGTTGCGAGAGGTCAAGGGTGGTGAGCACACTCGATCCAGTTGTCGCAGGTATTGGCATAGTCGGCCGAGTCGGAGCAGATGATGCATGTATGCTTGTATCGACTATTGTTTGATCGTCAGGTGGACCGATGATGATGTACTGGGCGTTGGCTAACGAAGCCAGCCCGATCAGAAGACAGGCGCCAATTAACATTCGACGGAACATACAACCTCCCACATTCTCGACAGCGGATACTGAAACCCGATCATGCCAGAAACTTTTTTCCTTTGTGATACGGCGGGGACTCTTGCGAGACCACTGCCGCCGTTTTGACCAATTGGCCAAAACATTCAGCGTTTGTAGTTTGCCGATGATGAGGAAACGGTGCGTGACCTGTTGGCGTCGACTCTCTGTAGAAAACAGTCGACTCGCGCGAGCACTACATGGTGGGCGTGATGGTAAGTGCCGTTACGTTAGCAATCTTCGGTAGTACCTCTCATCGGATTCCTAATATCTGATTCGAAAGCGCGTCGGCAACGTCACAATTTGACCATGTGTGACTGTTGCGCGGATGAAGCAGACGGACTGCGCTTTCTCACCTACATAAATATGGCAGAAGAACTCAGATTGGTCAAGGCATTTTGTGGAAAAGTATGCCCTATTTTGTGTTACGACTTGGGTTGGCAGACAGGTTCTTTGTTCAGATACGCCGGCGAATCGAGATAGTTTAGGCCCCTCTTTGTCGCCGTCGTTACCACATGATGCGTTGTCCGACAATGACTTATTGGCGTACGACAATCGGGTTAGCGGGATCTAAGGGAATGAAAAATATCATTATGGTCGGCCAGCGCAAGTCAAGGTGAGCGGGCTGATGAGGCCGCTGGCGAACCCTCAGCCGGACCAAAGAAGTCTATGTTTACGAAAAACACAGGCCGCGTTCGGTCGAACGCGGCCTGTGCTCTAAAGCGGGGGAATCTGACTGACTATTTCAGCAAGAGCATCTTCTTGGAAATTGAACTGATGTCCGTCGTCAGGCGGTAGAAATAAATGCCGCTGGCGACCGATGCCCCGTACCGGTCCTTTCCGTCCCAGACTACCAGATGCTCACCGGCTGAGACCGACTCGTCAAACAGTGTTAGCACATGCCGACCAAGAAGGTCGTAGACATCGAGTGTCGCATGACCCGCGTTCGGCAGAGTGAACGAGATAGTCGTCGACGGATTGAACGGGTTCGGGAAATTCGTAAGTTCAGTCGAGACTGTCTGGGCGCCGCTGGACGATACCGTCAAATTAACTGTCAGCGTCGTGTACCCGGCTACACCAGACACCTGGAAATAGACCTGATTTGTGTAGACTCCCGCAGGCTGTCCAAATGGGCATATTTTGAGGTCAAATGAGTCATTGGTCATTCCGGCAGTATCGCGCGGATAGACAAACCGGAACGAACCACCGTTAACAATGCCGGTCAGTGGCCGCGAAGCGCCCGGATACGTGACCATCACCTGTCTTAAGAGAGTATCAAACGTCGCCGTGGGGACTGTTATCGCGAGTGGGTTCGGCGCGATCTCTACCGTTCCGCCGCCGGAGTTGTCAATCGTGAGATGTGCGACAAAGTACAGCGGTGAATTGACAAGCGGGAACATATACACCGCAATCGTGTCAACGTACGCTCCCGGAGCGGCGGTTGTCGGTTCAATAGCGAAGCGAACCTGACCGGGAGCGATTGTCACGGAATCGATGACCCGGACAAAGTCACGCAAGTCTTTGACCGCCGCAATGCAGGGTGTGGGTGACCCGGTCGTACCAACGGAGAATGCATCCTGGGTAATAGTCGGGACACCACCCGGAGCGGTGAATTGTTTGGTATTCGGAAGGAGCCAGCCCGAATCGACAGGACCGCCCGCTGTAACATTCACGATGAGACTTGTCGAAAGGGTATTGGGCACACCGACCACAGCGACACTAAGTGTCGAACTATACAATCCGGGCGTTACGCCGCGAGTGTCGACTCGATAGGTAATCGTTCCGGGCGTGTTCCCAGTCGAGTTGGTCAACGAAATAAACGGTGCGGAGCCGGAGAGCGAAGCGGAATAGGCCGCGGGATAATTGGACGAACCAACAATAATGTTACGCATCGAAACGGTGCCGCTCGCCTGACTGAACACCGTATCGCCGTCAGCCGCATGGAACCAGGCAGTCGCGCTGGAGGCGCCTATGTTCAGTGTAGCGACAAACCGTAATGGAGAGTTGGCCACGTCGGCAATAAACACCTCGACGGTATCAACATATATGCCGGGGACGGTAGTGGCCGGCTCGATGGCGAAGTTAAAAACGCCGGGGGTGGACTTGATTGAGTCTTGCATTCGAATGAAGTCCCGAACATCACTCACAAATGCGAGACATCCCTTGGTAGCGCCGCTGGCATTGACAGTAAATTGTCCCTGCGTGACGGTCGGATTGCCTCCGGGGGCCGTGAAGTTGGCAGTGGCATAAGTCAACCAGGCGGAATCTATGCCGCTGGGAGTGTCCACGTACATTCTGATTCTCGCCTTAATCGGATTGGCTGAATAACCGGCGACGTTTGCATACAGGTATGTCATGTATGGCCCTGGCGCCAGTCCGTCGGTCACGAGCTGGAAGACGATCGAATCGGGGGCTGTGCCGCTGGCGTGAACCAAATGTAGCCATGGCACCGAGTCGGGGACATATGCAGAATACGTGGCCGAAGGATTTGAATTGATAACGATCGCCTTAGAATACGTGCGATCAGGCGCCGCGTAATAATCCGGATTGCTCGGCGAGAAAGAGACGCCTTGATTGACGACGGTATCGCTGGTGATCGTGATATGAATCGCCAGCGCCACTGGATCGAGAATTCCAGCTATGCTGTAGAAAAGAGTGTCTTCATATGATCCAGGACTGAAGAACTCCGA
>JBGAWZ010000270.1:0-3706 GCA_044227335.1 Candidatus Zixiibacteriota bacterium
CGACCAGGCATATGATCGCTGGGTCACTTCAATATCCAGCGGACGATGCGACCGATGATCGAGTTCGTCGTACGCCAGGCCCGGGCAGTTATTTGTGCAGGTGTCGAAATACTGGGCAATATAATCTTGTTCGGACACAGCGCCTACAAACCACGGTTTGACCGGGTCGATGGTCGAGCGGAATTCAATCTGTCCTTGCGGCGCAATGTCCGGAAAAAATTCTCGCCCCCGAAACCCTCCGCCTGAGCCCACAGAGACAAGCGTGTCACGGTTCACTACTGCGCCAACCCAAATAGCGCCTTCGAACAAGTAATATTTCTTGGACCGTTTGGGAAACTCTGCGCCATGAAAGGTGCCGGTGTTGCTGACCGAAAGGACAACATCGCCAACATTGTGCGTGGCTTCGCACGTAGCGGGACTTTCGAATGTTCTTAGGGGGTCACAATATATTTCGGAAGAATTCTGCGACTTGGCGACACCGATCAGCAATGCGCTTTCCAGCAGTAATGAGAAAAGGGCAATGTAGACAATTCGACTCATGCTTCCGAATTCGCTCGTTGCGGCCGTCTTTAGAGTAATCTACGACGGTGCAATCCCAGTATGCAAGCGACAAGCCGGTAACGCACGGTTTCCGGATGGCAGTTTCTCCTTGCCTTGGCAACCCATCTTTTATGTGGGCTCTTCATTTCATTCCCGTTCAAATTTGCTTCCACTTCACCTCACTTCTGTGCCCCTTACAGCTTCTATAGAACTGCATACGATTCGCTTGCCTTAATTGAGTGAAAAGTGGTGATGCACCAACACAAAACTGTTACGGAACAAACCCAGTTAACTCTATGCCCCACACCAACCGCCCAAAAAAACAAAGCCAGTTAGACCCTGAACATTAAACCGATGATTGGAGAAATCAAAAAAAGAACAAACGAACCCAAATCGATGCGACAGCTCAACGACTTACAATTTCGTCGAACCCAAAACCAAACCCATTTCTGGTTTGATCAAACCCGTACCTTGTTCAGGCAAACCCATTTTTTTGCACCGCCACTGGAAGCAAAGCCATTTAGTAGGAAAAGGAAGTCCTGTAGGGTGGGTCCGTCTTCGGACCCGCCATCTATTTGTCACCCCCGACAAGGAACGACTTTTGTCGTTCCGCAGAGCGGGGGTCCAGAAAGTGTATATGAATGGGATCTGCGTTCTTGCCGGTTCTGGATTCCCGCCTTCGCGGGAATGACGGAAGAACTAATACTTCTTCCGTCGCTCGAGCATGTAGTTCGAGCCGGGCTTCTGTTTGACTGCCCGTTTCAAGTCCGCAAGCATCTTGGACATCTCACCGACATGCTTGAATCGGCCATCTTCGTTCTGCACCACCGCGATGCTGATCGTGAGAATCGGAAACTGTTCAATCTCGCCTTTGCGATTGGTGGTGGTGATACTTCCGCGGTCGCGATCCTCTTCTTTGTACCGATACGGGATCACCGCGTCGAAGGTCTTGATAATCCACCGGCAGGTATTGTCGACCAGTTCCTTCGGCGCGACAAAGATGAAATCATCGCCGGCGATATGCCCCACAAACCCCTCGCGGCACAAATCGAACACGACATCGCGAAGGATCCGCGCACTCAGCTTGATGATCTTGTCCCCCGAGGCGTACCCGTAGTAATCGTTGAACGCTTTGAAATTGTCCAGATCGGCGTACCCAACCGCGAACTCTTCGTGCCTCAGAATCTGCCGCTCGATTTCGTCCTCGATCATCGCCGGACCGGGAAGGCGCGTGGAAGGATTAACCGCCAGGTCGCGACGGTTCCTTTCGATTACCCGGCGCACTCGTACTTCAACGATTTTCTCAAGCCACTCGCCGTAGATGAATTCCTCCGCCCCGTTTTGATAGGCGGCGACAATCATCGAGTAATCCGGTTCCGGATGATACAGAATGACCGGGACAATCGAGAGAAATACGTTATTCTTGATCGAATGAATCAGTTCAATTTCGCGCTGAAGATCAGTCCGACAGCCGATCGCTATCGCCGCCACAGGATACCGGCGGCAGATAGAAATGAGCGAGGTGAAATCGTCGAAATAGTGAAACGAAACCCGTTCCCCGCGAAAGAATTTCCCCAGATGAAAATCGAGATTGACTCCCGACTGGCGAATCGCAAAATGATAAACAGAGGCAACCGGAAGATCAGCGGCGCTTGAGTCCTGCCAGTTCGCGAGGGTGATGTTTTCTATGTTCTGCAACTATGTAATCTCGGTCAATACGGGTGTAAATCTCTGTCGTACTAATATCGGCATGACCGAGCATTTCTTGCACTACGCGAAGATCGGCGCCCCCCTCAAGTAGATGGGTGGCAAAGGAATGGCGGAAAGTATGAGGAGTCACTTTTTTCGTTATGCCGGCCTTCTTGACCATCCGGCCGATCAGTTTCCACATCCCCACCCGCGAGAAGCGTTTCCCCTGCCGGCCGGCAAAAAGAACAGACCTTTCGCTAATTTGCGATTTCGACGACTGCAGATGTCTGTTCAACGCCGCAACCGCCGGTCTTCCGATTGGTACCAATCGCTGTTTGTTTCCCTTGCCAAGTACGCGAACGAATCCGGCCTCGAGTTCCAAATCGGCCGGATTCAGATCGATGAGTTCCGAGATACGGAGCCCGCATCCATAGAGTGTTTCGATAATTGCCTGATCGCGGACAGCGTTGTCTTTTGTCGTACCGGCAACTTTGATGATCGCAGATATTTCGGCCGGTGACAAATAGTCGGGGTGGTATCGCGCCAATTTAGGGGTAGGATAGCTCTCGACCGGGCTTTTTGCGATAGCACCCGAGTCTTTCATGTATTGGAACAAGTGACGCAAGGCCGACAGCTTCCGGGCAATACTCGCCGGTTTTCGGCCCTTACGCCCAAGCACGGACATATAGACGGCGAGCTGGGCCGATCTGGTCTTGCGCAAGTCAATGACCTTGGTATCGAGAACAAATTCAGCCAGATCGACCCGGTATGCCGAGAGGGTGTTGCCGGACAACCCCCGCTCCAACTTGAGATGCTGTAGAAAATCCTCAATGAGCAGTTCGCTGGCGCTATCGATCTTTGAAGATACTGATGTCGTATCCTTTCGCTTCATCTTTCACCCCCGATGCGCGATAGCCAGTACTCCAACTACTTTGTGCCCGGCGGCGTTCAGGACCCGCGCCAGCTCACCGACAGTGGCGCCGGATGTAACCACGTCGTCCACTATCAGCAATCGATCGCACTTCTCTTCCGTGACCAGTGCATCAAATACACATTTCACATTTGCCAGTCGCTTTTCGGTTCCTGATATTCTCGACTGTACCCCCCGGTGTTTGGCGCGCACCGCCAGGTCACAGCGTACGTCCAAGTCCAGACAATCGGCAATCTTTTCGGCGAATAGCTCAGCCTGATTGAATCCGCGAAAGTACTCACGGCGCGAATGGAGCGGCACCGGCGCAAGTGCGGTTGCCTTTAATTCGGCCACTCGCTTTCCAAGTCGACCACACAATTCGGCCGCCGCCCATTCGGCGACCCTTCTCACCTTACGAAATTTCAGGCCGATCACCGCCTGTTGTAGCGGCCCGACATGATCGCCCAGAGCGTACAACGGCAATTCGGAACGACAAGAAGAACAGACGGTGCCTGTTTCAATTGGTCCGAGACAATTCAAGCAGAGCGGATACTCCAGATACGACAC
>JBGAWZ010000271.1:0-3701 GCA_044227335.1 Candidatus Zixiibacteriota bacterium
GTGTACGCACATGGACAGTATAGGTAGATTTTTGGGGGCGCGAAACCAAAAGTAACCCAGCTTTCCCTATTCTGGCGCGGCACACTTCTCAACTTGACTTGTCGCCTCCGGTGGCTGAACTTACCCCCCGCTAAATCTCAAACGACGAAGTATAGGAGCGTATGGCAGACAAATACATTTTTACCATGCTTGGGCTAAACAAATATTACGGCCAAAAGCAGGTACTCAAGAACATCAATCTCTGTTTTTTCCCCGGCGCCAAGATCGGCATTGTCGGAGAAAACGGTTCCGGTAAGTCGACCGTTCTGAAGATCATGGCCGGAATGGACGATGCGTTTCAGGGGGAGGCGTTTATCACGCAGGGGTATCAGTCGCGCCTGGTCATGCAGGAGCCGCTTCTTGATTCCAATCAAACGGTGCGGCAAACGCTGGAAGACGCCTTTTCGTCGATCACGACACTTCTCAAGGAATACGACGCTCTTACCGGAAAGATGGCGGAGCCGATGTCGGATGACGACATGACCGCCGCTATGAATCGGATGGGTGAACTGCAAGATAAGCTCGATGTCGCCGATGCCTGGAATCTTGACCAGAAGTTGGCGACAGCTTCCGACGCGCTCTGCCTGCCCGATGACGACCGTATTGTTGGAACACTCAGCGGCGGCGAACGGCGACGGGTCGCGTTGTGTAAGGCCCTTCTTGAAAAGCCGGACTTACTGCTCCTTGACGAACCGACCAACCATCTGGACGCCGAGACGGTCGACTGGTTGGAAATTCAATTGAAAGAGTATCCCGGTACGGTGATTATTGTCACGCACGACCGATATTTTCTGGATAACATCACTAAGTGGATTCTTGAACTCGAAGGCGGCGCAGGTATCCCGTGGGAAGGAAACTACACTTCCTGGCTTGAGCAGAAATTGTCCAAGCTTTCCGCCGAGCAGAAGAAAAACTCACTGCGCGCACGCGCGCTGGACCGAGAACTGGGCTGGCTTAAGATGAGCAACAATGATCGTCAGGCGATGGCGCGCACTCGGATTATGGAATATGCTCAACTCATCGCCCGCGAGACTGCTCATCAGAAAGAAGATGCCTCGGTTATCACCATTGCCCCCGGGCCGGAATTGGGGGATCGGGTCATAGAATTTGAGGGGGTCTCTAAAGCGTACGGCGACCAGGTGCTGTTTAGCGACGCCACATTCAGTGTCCCACGAAGCGCGATTGTCGGACTTGTCGGACCGAACGGCGCCGGAAAAACCACGCTCTTCAAGATGATCGTCGGTCAGGAGAAACCGGATACGGGAAAAGTCGAGATTGGATCAACCGTCAAGACAGCGCATGTCGATCAGGGCCGCGAGAATTTGTCCACCGATGTGTCTTTGCTTGATGAGGTTTCGGGCGGTGCCGCAGATATTATGCTCGGCAAAGTTGCCGTGCCGGTCCGACAATATTTGTCGCGCTTCGGATTTAAGGGGTCCGATCAGCAAAAGATGGCCGGGGAATTGTCCGGCGGCGAGCGTAATCGTCTGCATCTTGCAAAACTCTTGAAGGTCGGTGGTAATGTGCTTCTGCTCGACGAGCCGACCAATGACCTGGATGTGAACACGCTTCGGATGCTTGAAGAAGCAGTTCTGGATTTTGCCGGGACAGTGCTGGTGATCAGTCACGACCGGTATTTTCTCGATCGAATTTGCACGCACCTTTTAGTGTTTGAAGGCGACGGAAAGCTCCGCTGGTTTGTCGGGAACTTCAAAGAATATGAAGAGCTTCGGATTAAAGAGACCGGCGGGCATCAATTCGAGAATCGCCGCAACCGGTATCGAAAATTGGTTCGGGCGTAAATTTCCCCCCAAATGCAAAAGAGCCGGGCAGTAATGTCCGGCTCTTTTTGGTATGCGACAACAGACTATTCAAGCACGTGGATATTCTTCTTCGCGCAGATGTCTTTCAGTTGTTTCGGCCACACGGTGACTGTCACTTCACCCAGATGCGCCGTGCGTAGCAGGTACATGTAAGTTCGAGCCTGGCCGATGCCTCCGCCGATAGAGAGCGGAATACGGTCGTGCTGGATCGCCTGATGATACGGCAGTTTGAGAAAATCGAGTTGACCCGAAATCTCAAGTTGCTGTTTCATTGTGTCCTTGGTAACCCGAATTCCCATTGAGGTAAGCTCGTGGCGACGTTTGGTAACCGGGTTCCATACTAGTATGTCGCCATTGAGGCCGTGGGTGTCGCGACCGGTTTCTTTATTGGTTGGAGTCACCCAGTCGTCGTAGTCGGCCGCCCGCATTTCGTGGGGGTATCCATCTTTGAGCACCCAGCCGATACCGATGATGAACACCGCCGGATACTCCTGCAGGATTCTCGTCTCACGCTGTTTGCGCGGGAGATCGGGGTATTTGGCCAGCAGATCTTCGGCGTGGATGAACGTCAGTTCTTCCGGGAAGTCCGGATACGTTGAGTCCTTCAGTGCCGGATACATCTTCTGCGCCGCTCTTCCCGCTCCGACTATGACTTTCCAGATGCGACGAACAGTATCTTTGAGGTATTCCAGGTTTCGTTCTTTTTCGGTGATGCGACGTTCCCAGTCCCACTGATCGACATACGAACTGTGGTCGTGATCGAGGAAATAATCCTTGCGCACCGCACGCATATCGGTGCAGACACCCTCGCCGACTTTGCAGTCGAATTGAGCCAGGGCCATTCTTTTCCACTTGGTGGCCGCCTGCACTACCTGAGCGGTTAAGCGGGGATCGATGCCCAGTCCGCAGGGAAATTCCACCGGCGTGCGGGAACCGTCGCGGTCTAGGTAGTCATTCACTCCGCTGTCGCGGTCGACAATCAGCGGCACCTGAACCATCGAGAGATTGAGTTCTTTGCTCAATCCGTCTTCGATATACCGCTTGATGGCGTAAATCGCTTTTTGCGTCTCGAGGCGATTCAATAGCGGTTTGTAGTTAGCCGGTAGAATCTTCTCCACTTCTTCGTACGTGCTGATACCCGGTCCGGCCAGATCGGCAACTTTGCTTGTCATACCTATCTCCTTTTCAAAGACGCGGCCGGTTTGCGGCCGATCTTCTGATGTAATCACACAATTCGGCGTCGTCTGGCGATCGCCGACATCGGCAAATAAAATAGGACAAACTTGCCTTTGATACAAGCAAAAGAGAAATCTTTTGCGCCCAAGACCAGACGAAAAGTGTCGTCTATTCCGAGCAGAAATCTTCGGAGATCTTCAGGATTCGGTCGGCCGGGATGGCAACCCAATTTTCGACCTGATGAGCACCGTGACCGCGACTGATGATCGAAACAACTGCGGCGGTCTCATCATCCGGGGCCTCATAGATGTCCATGTAGTCCCAATACCCTAACAGGGCGTAATGTGCCTTAAAAGTCACACTGGGACATTTGGATTTGATCTGTTCAATCCAGGCGCGACCTTTGCGGGCATGATCCTGCATCCGCGCTCCCACCTCGACAAGATGTGCATCCGAGGAGGCGAGTTTGGTCATCATGACAAACGTCTTCATCGCATACCTCCGGTTACGTTGGCCGTGTCGCATGAGGGTAGGCGACCGCACTGCCATCGCGACAGGCACAGTTAGTATATGGTACGAAAGTCGATGTCGATTCGTTGTCTCTGGCGGTTACTTGGCCGGTTCCGGAATCTGCTCGGCAATTCCTGCAAGCCGCCGCGCAAT
>JBGAWZ010000004.1:0-16590 GCA_044227335.1 Candidatus Zixiibacteriota bacterium
CCGGAACTGATCGTAACCGATGCCAATACCGTTATCAGAGGGATTCTGACTCGAATCACCCCGGACGGTAACAATCAGAACCGGATGGTCGACGCCGCGGCGGGTGGACCGTATCAGTGGGGTCAGACATTCGTAGATACACTTTTGCTCTTCACCGACCTTGAAGAAGGTGATGTCATACAAATCCACGCGGTCTACATTGATTCCACGACGCTGTTGGCAACCTGCATTACGGTGGTAGACTGCGCTCAGCTTGAGCAGAAGAAGTGTGTAGAATTCATCGATGCGATTCGTGAGATTGACTATGAAGCGCGCACGGTGACTTTTGCGAGTGTTGCATGGATCGGCGCCGTTTGTAACGGAGCCCTTTTGACCTCGGCTGACGGTGCGCCGCTCACACTGACAGATTTCGTCGCCGGTGATCAGGTAGCGGTAAAGGGGTTTCCGGTGACCGACGATTCACTTCGAATTTGCGTGATGACCAAGGTCGCTGGCGACTGATATCTCCCTCCTGCACTGTGAAGCCGCTATGCGTGCCAAAACACCATGGCGGCTTTGTCAATTGTCAGTTAGAGTCGACCTTGTCGACTCTAACAATCGGCTGTGAGATCAGCAAAGACCCACGATCATCTGGTTTAAGCTCCCACCTAAGCGATAAGGCAATTCAGATAATTAGAGTCCATAAATGGCGGGCTCTACGAGACGACTTCCGCAACTGGGTGAATTCGGTCGCGTAGCCGCAAGTGGTGGTTCTACAGCGGCTTACGCTTAAAAACCGGCCCCGGCGGTGCGAGCACACCATGCATCCGCCGAGGCTTTCCGCGGTTTGGGGGGTACCCCTCCGCTGTCCTGTGTGGAGAGTGAGCCAGCAAGCGGTGCCAGCTAACTCACTCTCCCCTATTCGCGTTCTCTATTCTGATTAACAAATAGAATTGGAACGGGCGATTTGCAGATCGCACCCGAAAAATAATCTGATCGATTGATAACTTCTGATTTAGGTCAGTTTGACGGCCGGAACCGTATCACTTGCTCTTGCAGGATACGGCAATAGGCGCTTTCGGTGATATCGGCCAATTTACCGGCGGCGATCAAGCGCCGGTGTAGTGTAGCAAATGAGTCATCAAGAGAAACCCCAATCACCTCGAATTTCGGTGAGATGTGGTATCGAGCATGAATTGGGGAACCAAGATCATCGAGCGCTTCATTTGTCGCTACCACCATCTCATCCGTTTTCACTTCAACGTTGATGCCACCCTGATAATCCATTCTGCCCGTCGCTCGCCAAACATCGGTTGGCGGGAAAGCGAAGTAGACCTTGTGGTTTCCGCGCTTCACTTGACTTAGATCGTACCCTCGCGAATTTGCCTCGTACGGAGGGCCCACACCGGCCAAAGACTCAATGGGGAGCACAAACATAGCGACGCAGTTAAGTCTCAGGTTGAAACCGAAGAACAACAATTCGTCCAACCCATCGTGATCCACATCGGCAACTTGAACGAAAGTTGTTCCGCCGGAATTAATGTACCAACCCATCGAATCTCCAGCAGTGCTCCACAATCGGACGTAACCGCGAGCTGGTTCATTCTTCGCAATCTCCGTAACAATCAGCTTGCGACCATTCGCTTCGACAACCTGTACTCTTCCGCACTCGTAGTAATCCGGCTGATCTTCGGAAACACTATCAGTGGGATACTGCCTGCAGATGCCGCAAAATCTGGTAAACAGTGTATCGCCTCGCTCATTGTATACGAACAGCCTCGCGTTGCTGCTAGCAGCATTCTTGGTGGGTAGAAAAAGAAGGACCTCCGGCTTGCCGTCGTTATCGATGTCGGTAAATTGGCACAGGTCTTTCAGTTGATCGTGGGCGTCTTTCAGCTGAGAACCGGGGAATTCCTTACTCCAACGCACAAAGCCAAATCTATTCAGAATCCGAAAACCGTTTTCAGTGTACTCAATAGCACTTGGCGTCGTGCTCATCAATCCCAGTATCACAAAAGCTAACACCGCCAACAGGATAGACAGCACAGGTATCTCTATCCACAGGGATCGCCGCGCCCGCCACACTGTTGAGAGCGACCATTTCCAGAAGGGGGTGGACTCATGGCTGACGAATAGGGGGTTTCGCATTACGTCGTCGAAGTTACCTGCCCCGATAACATCCAGTTGTCTGCTCGATGTCTCTCCTCTGACCACTTGGACTTGGCGAACAGCATCAACCAGATGCTCGTTCGGGACCGCCATCGCGCGCAATCTGGCGTGCCAGGCCCTTTCAACTTTGAGCCGAATCCCTTCGCCATCTATCATCTTTACAGAACCATCCGCTCGCAAGGCACCGGTGAAGGCTGTGTCGCGATTAATTTGAAACTGGGTTCGAAGCGACTCTATCTTCGCTATTGCGGCAGTTGCCGCGGCCGCAAATGCTACTCCCAGTGAGTCGCCGGTAAACTGGCTGTTCGTCGCCTCAATCCTGAAGTCCACACGATACCGTCTATCGGCCGATAGATTATGGCCACGGACGAGGTAATTTCGTGCTACTCCCACGGATATGGTAGCTTGTTCCAAGAAACTATCATCCACTTGCCGGACTTGATTGTGAACGGTCACAATGTCTTCTCTTGCAGTTCGAGGTAGCAAGGTAGCCGTGGCGCTGAGATTCAAAATGCGACCGCGCGGATCGAGGCCCAGGGCGGGGTCGTAGTAATCGACGAAGAGACAGCGGATTTCATTTCGTTTGTCAGTCAAACTCAACGGCTCGGGCGATGTTTTGCTCAGAGCGCGTAGCGCGTCAGTTCTCCAAGAGGAACTTACTTCAATTGGGAATTCGCTCAACCGATCGCACACGTGACTGAGTGGAATGAGTTCACGGGGCAGGAAGGTTTCAGGCGCGCAGAACTCCGCCGCTTCACAGATCCTCGGTACAAACTCCCGGGCGTGCGGCTCAAGACGGTGAAGCGGTACCTCTAAATAGCGAGCAAAGAATCCAATCCCGCATAGGACAGCAACCTCCGGATCAACACCCTCTCGCAGCGAGCTACGTAACCGCGCCCCATCATACTCCATCCCCAAAAAGTCGCTCATCGGTACTTCGCACTATTGAAAGATGAAGAGCTCTACTGAGATCGGTCCGGGCGGATATCCGGGAGTGATTCTGATGGGGACAACATTCGGGCACGCCCAGTCCGCCGGTCGCGAACGGCGATCCGAATCGGTCTGTTTGCCGCTCGATTGGAGAGTTTGACGATCTCTACCTTTATGCCGCGCGAAGTGCCGGTATCGGACATGCTCACTTCAATCTCATCTCCAAATTCGGATTTCAAAGTTGTCCGCCCGATAGTTGGTGTGTCATCCGAAAGGGGGGCCAGGTGGAACACGGCTGTTGGCAAGACGATTTCCGCCTTACTTGGGTCAATTGATGACACTGGCACTCGGCCCAGATTGACACGGCCATTTTCATCGGTCAGGAACTCCCGACCATCGCCGAACGGACGCACTAAGACATTTCGATATAAACTCGCGCTATCGGCGATCACATACAGCCAAGACTCTCTTGTGTGCTCGTCCTCCACAACTTTGACGAGCACCGTTTTGTCGGCGGAGACCATACTCACAGACCGGGATGCCGCCATCGCTTCGCTCTGAGCAGCGGCAAGTCGAAGACTGTTGCGCGGCGTCTCAATCAGTGGCCGAAATGAGTGAATAATCTGAGCCCGTCCTGACACCTCTTCGGCTACTTCGTGTAGCATGTCTAGCACCTCTTCCCGCCGCCGCACGGTCACCTGGCACATCTGACAGTCAGCCAAGTGTCTGATCGATTCTGGCCGTCGACCCAACTCAGCGGTCAATAGGAAGACATCCCAGTCTTCTTCAGACGGGCAATTTAGCTTGTCCATCGCTCAAACTCCATTCCCACAGCCACGGTTCTCGGCGATTGCCGCCGGCAATCGTCTACTTGTTCCTCCCTCCAGTGCCAGCTACTTATCAATAGTCTACTTTCACCAGAAATGCAGATTTCGGTCACGATTTCCTCACAAAAACATCGTAAGCTGTTGCCAGAAATAGGTAATAGCACCTTGAAACGCGGACTTTAGTTGTCTCTCATATTCTTCGTTCGTCAGCTCGGGGCACTGCTCTTGGACATACTTGAACCTTGACTGGCGCTCCTGGCCATGCGTTCTGACGTCCTCGACATATGCGTCGAGTGCTTTGTGGAGAGATTTCATTGCCGACTCTTCCAGTTCGCTACACTTTCCGCGACTTCGGTATCTGTCTAAGTACTCGTGCATACGAACACAGGCATTGTCAATTTGACTTCTCAATCTCTGCCTTATCGCAAGGTCGAGAAAGGGAGTCTGAGTATCTCCATCAAAAGCAATTTGAAATAAGTGTCCGACTGCGAGTCTGATCGCCTCATATAGAGCCTCAATCTCAACGAATCTCTGCCTTCCGCCATCTTCGGACACGGTAGTCATAATTGCTTTCAGCCATTGAGGCATGTCCGGATCGGCGGAGTTAGCACGGTCGCAAACAATCTGTGCCAATTCTGACTCGGACCACGACAAACCATCGATATTGAGATCGTCAACATGAGCCAGCTTCGCCCATATTGGTGTGGGTTGTGGCCAGCAGCCGTACTCGTCGGACTTCAGCGCGCCCTTTAGGCGCTCCCATATCTTGTAGCCAGCGGGATCCGCGGTCTGCCAACGGGCATACAATTCGTTGTTGACTGCGGTGGTCGTGTACGAAACAAATCGTGCGATAAGCCTTGCGTCGTCATCTATGACAGATCGAAGGGCCTCGCAAAGAGGCGAACGAGGCCCTGGCTTAAGAAAAACGACAGACGCGACAGATCTCGCCATCTGGTTGATGTCAATTTCTTCTCGATGAGAAGCCGCTGAGAGTCGGCGCCAGGAATTCTGTCTGGCGACTAAAGAAGCAACCTGTAGAAGATACCGGACAACTACAGACGACGTATCACCATGACACCAACGCCGTAGATATTCAGAAAACAACGGAAACCGGCTATCGATGTCGCGACTTCTCCCCAATCCTGCTCTCAAATCATAAGTGAAACCAGATAGATGTTAGGCACCATGATACGGGACCACGACTTGCATGTCAATACCGCATGGCAAGTTACGATAGCCACACAACTCACAAGGCGATTGAAAGCAAATAGGATTGAGAAGAAGTGCTATGCCTCTGTTGACCGCCCGCTCTAAGATCTCGGCAGGCCAATCGTGAACTCCCACTTCCCAGTTGCCCATAGATCTTCGGCTAACTGGAGTACCTAGTGAAACCGGTGTGTCATCACGCTGGCTGTATCCAGGGTGCCCATTGGTGTGTAGGTTAATAAAGCGTACCCAGTGACCGATTACGTGCTCAAAGATTCACCCGGCAACGAGAGCACTTCGCTACCGGGTGTTTCGGGGACTCCCGTGTCGCTAACGTGTCAACACAGGGTTTTCCGCAATCTCTAGAATGGGCACACTCTCAAAAGCCCAAATCGTATGTAGAGGTGATCGATAATTTCGGTAAGGTCCGATATGTCAACATTTCCGTCTCTATCCAGATCGGCTTCGTTCGGACAGCAGAGAGGCTGGAGACTAATGTATAAGTGGTCGATTATCGCGGTCAGGTCCGAGATATCTACTCCTTGTCCCGAATCACAGTCGACATTCCCTACCTGGCCAAAACAACAACACGCATCACCAAGCCCGTCCTGATTGGAATCTTCTTGACCCGGATTAGCGACAGTGGGACAGTTGTCGCACGGGTCTCCTTTGACGTCACCATCGGTATCAAGCTGACTGGCATTGGCAATCGTCGGGCAGTTGTCGCAGGCATCGCCACGCCCGTCAGCGTCGAAATCGACCTGCGACGGATTCGCGGTCGTCCTGCAGTTGTCACAAGCGTCACCTCGACCATCAGCGTCAGCATCGGCCTGCGAAGAATTGGATGTCGTTGGGCAGTTATCGCATAGGTCCCCTTTGGCGTCACCGTCGGTATCAAGCTGATTGGCGTTGGCAATCGTCGGACAGTTGTCGCAGGCATCCCCATCGCCATCTCCATCTCCGTCACCTTGACCGTCGTTGGCTACTGTCGGGCAATTATCGCAGGCGTTGCCTTTACCATCGAGATCGGTATCCTCTTGCGACGCATTGACCGTGCTCGGACAATTGTCACAGGAGTTGCCTACCCCGTCACCATCGGAATCTTGAACAACGACGGAAAACGAATCGATAGCGGGATTCGAGAGTGTGCTGAAATTATGGATGGTGCCGTTGGCCCTCACGCGCCAGTAGTACTTTGTTTGATTGAGTACGGATGTCGGCAGGCGACGGAGGGTATCGGTAATGCCGTTAACAACAGAGGTGAATGGCGCTGCGAATGTCGCGCTCGTGCCATATTCCAGCGTGTAGACTACTGATTCTCCTGGATAAACCGTCTTGGACTTGCTCCAACGTAAAGTGACGGAGTCGCCCGCGCATCGAGTCGCGATCACGTTTGAGTTAGTCAAAGGATTCAATAGGTCAAAATCGCTTGGAGGATAATTGACAAAAACAACGGCGCCGCCAGCTGTATGCGAAATGAGCGTGCCACTCACATTTTTGAGTGTATCAGAC
Organism: Candidatus Zixiibacteriota bacterium; assembly: GCA_044227335.1. GTDB lineage: Bacteria > Zixibacteria > MSB-5A5 > GN15 > FEB-12 > JACRAV01. The sequence continues at coordinate 6,624 of JBGAWZ010000004.1, forward strand.
AACACGGCAAGATCGATTCGCCCTGTATCCAATATTTTCAGTCGAAAAGTGGAAAGCCAACCCGGACCATCTGCCGCTTCACCCGACCCAATCGCCAAACCCTGCAAGCGAATGGCTGTATTGCCTTGCCCAAGGAAGTGATTGAAGACAGTAGACGCCCCAGTGGTGTCCCAGAAATCGCCTTCCGCGAATGAGACCGTATCAAGTTTCGCGGCGTTGAAGCTGAAGTCAAATTGATAGAGTTTGAGCGCCAAGGTTGCAGCGTCGACTCGGAGTTGAAAATCGTACTCACCACCCGCACCGGTGGTTACATAGAGAGTATCCGGCTGGATGTAGATACGTGCGGACATAGCCGGTTCAGCCCACACGAAAATTGCGGCAAGTAGCACCATCTCGATTCGGTAAGACGAGGAGTTGAAAAACATTTGACCTCCTAATATCGCAACGGTTTTCTCCAAAACTTGTGGCAAGGTATTTGGGGGGGGGCGGAGGTTGCACTCCGCCCCTTTCCCCGTCTTACCACCTCAAGCAATTGCTTACTTGAGCAGGACCATCTTCTTGGTATCCGTGTACGAACCGGCTACCATCTTGTAGAGATAAATGCCCGACGCCAACCGTTGAGCATTCCATTCCACTTTCAGATAACCCGCATCCGCATGACCCGCAAAAGTTTCCACAACTTGACCGGCAATGTTGTAGATGGTAAGCGAATAGTCGCTCGCCACCGGCAGTGCCAGTTCTATATTTGTGGTTGGGTTGAACGGGTTAGGATAGTTTTGCGACAACGCAAATTCAGCCGGTAGCGCGTCTGCGCTTCTGCTGAGCGAGAGTGTCGCATTGACCTGCGTATTGGTCCGGTCACGCAGATCAAGTTTCTCATCCGTCAGATTCATGGCGCCGTCGCTCTTGGCCTTAAACGTAAGCCGAGCTACTTCATCGCCACTGAATTGACCTTTGAGCACCACACCGGTGATGTCAATGTTGCTCTTCTTCCCATCGACGAAGAACCACTGTTCTTCAAGCGAGGAATGAATTGCTCCCGCCTCGACTTTGACCAGATCAAACATCTTATGATCAAAATCGAGTATCAAATGATAGGCCTTGATGTCGGCCAAGCCGTCGGCAGTGATCGAGATGGTGTATTCCGATCCCGCCTTTACGGTACCAGGAATTCCGGCGATCAGATCAATATTCTTGATGGACGCCGGACCAGAGACCACATTGGACGAACGATCATCCGGTGTTCCCGGCGCACCAAATACGCAATGCTCCTCATCATAGTTGAGAGCAAAGATCACAAGATCTTCGAAATCAATAATGCCATCGGGTACTGGATAACCGGTCCCCGAATTGTCGTCGGTCGGTGCGATATCCAGAGAATCTTCGAATCCCGCATCAAATTCGGTCAAAGTGTACGCATCACCGAGACGGAAGAATTCATTAACAAAGTCAATGCATCCATCCGGTCCAGGAGCGGCCAGGAAATCTCCCAGGATATAGTTGACTTCAAGGACGTCGGTATTGTACCCAGCTGACATGTTACCAGCTGAGTCCATTGTCCAAATCGAAAAGTGATACATGTCAGGTTGTGGCCCGACAAAGTGTAGACTGTTCGAAGCTGGGCTACCGGCTGAGAATCCCTGCACGTCATTCGGAGCCGGTGGATTCGGTACATTATACAACGGGTAGTCGCCCGAGAAGTTGTACCGAATCGGATAGAACTGGGCCTGTGGAACCGCCGTCCAGCTTAGCATCAAGCTACCGGTCGGCATGCCAGTTGCGCTCGCAGGAGCAAGTGGCGTAGCACGATCGAGCATGATGGTTAACGGAATTGCGGGGCTCCAATTGCCGGCACCGTCCTTAAAATAGATATTCACGGTGCGCATGCCATCGGCGCCCGTACCAAGGGCCCATGGGCCGTACGAACCTGCCAACGCGATTTCCCCAGTCGCAGCGGTTCCGCCCGCTTCGACGTTTGCGATCCACATCGAGACCGCGCCACCGTTCGGCATGATATTAGCTATCTCGTTGAGTGTACGAGTGTTTGTCCACCCTGCCAGCGTGGCGCCGGCCGGGGCTGCCTTGCGAAGAAGCGCCGTACCAGACGGAGCTGTCTGATCAAGCGTCACAATGTGCGAACCGGAAGCCATATTGCCGGTGTAGTCAGCAATCTGCACATACACGGTTTTTGCTCCATCGCCCGCCGAAAGCGTGAACGAAGGTGTAGCGGTGTAAGCAACCCACGGTACGGCCGTGAAGGCCGGATCTTCGGACAAGCGCATGATGTACAGGAAGCAGTCCGATGCGGTCAGGGTTAGGCCGATCAACGGAGTGTTGGATATGGCCGGACCCGCAATCGAAGTCAGAGTCGGAACAGTGAAATCGAAAAAGACAGCATCGCTTGCAACCGGCGAGACGTTTCCCGCGCAGTCAAGAGCTTTCACATCGATGCTGTTATACGCACACTCGACTCCCGCGCCAAGATACGTATAGCTGAATGTAAACGGATCTCCGGGCGAACTGATCGGATGGCTCGTCGACGTAGCAAAGCCGTCTTCGGAGATCAACAGCTCTGTGGCATCGGCTGGGAGACCGGTCAACACCAAATTAACTGTCTTGCTATTCGAAACCGAAGCCGGTCCTTCAGCCAACGCGGGATAAACCGGCGCGGCGGTGGCCGCGGCATCCGCGATATCAAGACCGGTCAAAGTCGGGCTCTGCCAGTCTTCAATGATACCGTCAGACGCAACACCACCGACGTTTCCAATGTTGTCGGTAAGTTTCGCGTTGACCGTCACGAGAACTGGAGCCGGGCCTGGAGCGCCGGTGAATGTATAGGCTACCGTGAGGGGGCTGACCAGAATGGTCGTACCATCTCCGAGCACCGTTGATCCAGCGCCATTGTCCAGCGTCAGCCAAACAGCATCAGTGGCCGAGAAGACCAAGGTGACATCGACAGTCCAAGAGTTGGTGCAGTCGGTTCCACCATCACTCTGATCCTTTACCGTCACCGACGTGATCGTCGGAGCGGTCTGGTCGACTTCAATCTCGTCGGAGATAACGGTGCTGATATTACCCGCGCTGTCGCGAATAGCATAGCACGCCGTCTTTATCCCGTCGCCTGCCGGAAGAGTAACAGGCACAGGATACGTGATCGGACCCCAGCCACCGGCGGCGCAGGTGAAGACGCTCGGGCAAGCGACTGAGCCATTGCTCACGACCAACTTCGCCTGCATCCGGTCGGCATCCCAGGCGTTGAATTGACCGAGCACGCTTAGCACGTTCGTCTTGGCGGCGCCCGGAGGCGGCCAAGGCATGCTGAACGGTCCAGTCAGAGTCGGAGCAATGTCGTCAAAGATGATATTGTCCGAAGTCTGGTTGCCCATGTTGTTAAACGCGTCATAAATACGCGAATACACAATGTGCGAACCCTGCGACGGCGTCGCTCCTAAGGAAACCTGGGCTTGCGGATAGGCAAGCATTGATCCCCACGGACCACCGTCAACATAGAACTGCTGCATCGGTGCTCCGGGACCAACGCCACTGGCGACATATGCTACGTCGACAGTCGAGGCATTGGTGAATTCCGGATTCGGGGCGCAGCCATCGTCATCCGCTAAGGTGATCGATGTGAGCACCGGACCGGTACGGTCGATAGTGTACAGATATTGCAGTTCGTTGGAAGTATTTCCGGAAAGGTCCTCTGCCCTAACCCAGAAATCAGCCGGTCCCTCGGCTTCGCCAGTAATGTTGATATACTGCGAACCTGGGGCATTCGTCCAACTGGTACCTGTGGCAGGTATCCAGTTATTCCAGCTCGTTCCATCCCAGCTATACTGCAGTCTCAGCAGTCCATAGTTATCGGTAGCAGAGAGTTGCATGAACAGTTGATAGAACGGACCCGCACCGGCGACTGAACCGTCGGAGTAGGTATCGAACCCGAGAGGATCGATCTCCACCAGCGGACCAAGAACCGGATCCTGAGTGTCGACAACGGTAATGGTCTTAGGAGTTTCCGAAACTACCAGCGGATCACCGTTTTCGTCGCGATAATCCGAAGCGAGGGTAATAGTTGTCGGGCCGGTGGCAAGCGCTTTGAATTTAAAGAACGCCAGGCGATGACTGCCTTCGCCCGGAGCCGAAAAATTCGCGCCGGTCATATTTACCGTTCCGACGCCAGGGGTCTTTACATATAGGGCCGCTGGCGGTGCGCCCAGGTACCCTTCATCAAAATCTGCCGAAACCAATTCGAGTTTCGCTGCGTCAAAACCGACAGTGAACTCATAGGCGGCCAGCTTAGAAACATCACAATCTGGCACGGTCCAATTGATATCGACGTCAAAGGTAGATCCTACTTCCTGCGATGACCCTGCTGAAACGCTGTTATTCAACAGCTGGTTAAGTGGATCATAGTTCGTTCCAGGGGCGATGAGGTATGCCCCGACTGTGGGAGCGTCGTCGAAGTAGTTGCCGCTCCAGCTATTAGTGGTTGGGAGACCGTCATCAAATGCGCTTTGCGTATTGTTGACGAAGCAGTTTCCCAGCACTGAATTTCCTGAGGGGCTGGCCGAAAGCACGATGCCATATACTCCATTCTTGATGAGCATATCGGTAAACATCTGACCGGTAGTCCCGACGGCCTCCACCGCACGTTCGTACCCATCAATTGTCATATCATGCATCTTGAATCCGGCCTGAGCGCCGGTCGTGATGAGGAACTTGTCAGTCGCCAGCGGAGCCGTAAAGATGACGGTTGCTTTATCTTCACCGTACACTTCAGCAATGTTCGCTGGAACCGCAAGGTTGGCGTCCGAATATGCTCCCGCCTTGACCACGATTATATGATCAGTGCCTGCATAGGCGCCAATCGTAGTAAAGGCCGAGCTCAGCGACGGGAAATTGGGACTGACACCGCCCGGCTCCACATAAAATGTGCTAGCCGTGGCGCTGAAAGCTCCGAACATTACGCACGCCATCAATAGAATCAAACTTTTGGCATTACGTGACATACAGTCACTCCTGTCCAAATGAGTTTTTGTGCGGATAGCCGGCGCGGGTCAACAGGACGAGCCGGCTTCCGCGGTGTCGAACGAGGTGGGAGTCTCGCGCGACGGTATTTATTGCCTTTTAGGGAGTTTCTGAAGAGCAGACTACAGCACACTCTGTGCTTGGATGATTAGACCACACGGAGTATATTGTAGACTGAGCAGGGGTATCTAAGGGCCCTATTCCGTGACGGGGTATGAGTCCACAGAACTGCCTCTGCTCCTTTTTTTTGTTCGTTCTGCTCCATTCACTTCTGCAAAGGTCCAGAAAGGTCGTTGACCAACCCGCTGGGTCTCCAGAGCGATTGTTTCGATTCCACCTCCTGGCCAAGAAATGGCCGCTAACGGATTACTGGTTTTAGTGTCAATCGCGTGGACTCCCCCCCGGGCTCACTCGACCATATGACACCGCATATGCCGTGGTCGTTTGATTGCGGGCAGAAAACGACCACGCAATTCAAAATGACGGTTCAGCTGTGAATAATTTTATGAAGTGTGAAAGATGTGGATTGAGTTCGAATGCAGACGGCGGCACTCGACACAGTATTGCTTTCAGCCCGCAATCAGAAAGTGAAAGCGTTTTCCGTGTTACCCGCAAGTCTCCGGCGACAGTGTACCCGCACACTGGTGTCCCGCCGGCTACTTTCCCCTTTGGGATTTTAATCGTCTCTTGCTACGCGAACCTGATCCCTTACAATCAATGCACCTCCCATGCACGGACCGAGAGCTGACCCAAGAAGTACACCCGACGATCCCGAAAGCCCTATTTCTTCCGTCCTCCCCTCAAAGGTGGACGGTGCTGTCAGACGACAGGTACTTTGCGATTGAGAGCAACGCCACCCGGCTTCCCTTCAGATCGGCATCGAGGATTCCGACTCCGTTTCTCCATCGAATCGTCGAGTATAGTACTCGCTTAGGTCACACTCCGGCCCTTTCATTTTGACCGTTGCCGCAGGCAAAATCACGCAGACGGTGCCTGCAATAAATTAGCGTGTGCTCTACTTGTGTGCTCGATTGAAATGCGGTCCCTGATAGCGGGTCCAAGTGACCCACCGTCCCCGAAGGTGCAGTAACAAGATAGTAGCGTAGTCGGGAGTGTCAAGAGAAATCGACATTGTGACCATTCTTTTTGTTTGAAGACTTTTTTGGTCAATCATGACCGGTAAACTCGAAAGTAAACGCGCAATTTTCTCAAGCTATTGTTATGAAATCAATTGACCTGAGAATTGGTCTAAACCAAGAGATGAAGATAACTACTGGTGGAATGTTACTTGACAGGCAAGTAGGAGATTGCGTAAATAGACGGCGGGAATTCGGGGATAATCGCCGAGAGATTCAAATTATCGGCGAAGCACACTTACCGACACCGATTAATCCAAAAGAGCACAACGATTTGTTCGTTACGACCATGTAACGACCGGGAGAGCGGTCGGCACAGACTTGGCGATGCAGTCTTGGCCAGCCTGGAACCGAACGCGCTCACCGCGGTCTTAAAGGCCCAGCGGTGCCTTGTGGCATCGTTGGAGTCCCCGAAGCGCCCGGTGGTGCAGTGCTCGCACTGCCGGGCGTGCAATAAGATATCTCCTTCAAGTCTTTTCGGCAATTTCATTGAAATATTTGGTGTGAAGATTGCATTGCCGGACTAGGATATTCCCCTACAAAACACTGGAGAAATTGGTATTTTGCAGGAAGTATCTTTGGTGGGCTAGTCGCACACAGCTGTGCCGGGAACAATTTGTTTAGTTCGATCCACTAACGATTCGAAAAGGCCGTACTGACGACAATTGATGTCTCCTCAAGCGCTTTGTCGAAATAGTGATCTGGCTGGGGGGGTCCGTTCAACACCAATAAACAAAGCTTCAGCATCAAACGGGCTATTGCCATTCATCGATGGATTAATCGTGTCAATAATTTGAAAACGTAAACTAGATATTGAAATTTGCGGGCCCTACGAGACGACTTCCGCAACTGGGTTATCAGTTCCGCTTGATTTCCATTATTAGCAAAGCGCCCGATAAGACCTTCCCCTGCAATTACTTATGGAGAATTCAGGCAACAGAGCTAAATGTGGAGATTCAAAGCGCAACGGCGAAACCTACGCCTCCGGTCAAATCATGGTAGTCGTAGATTGGGTCATTGGAGACTTTGTTGTAGTTTCGCACGTACCCGATGAGTGATACCACTTCACTCAAAATGTACGATGGTTCGAGCGAGAAATCGGCATAGTCGATTGCCTCGCGGCGGCTCCTGCCAATCCGCGAATTCCAGTAGTTGGGATAATCCTTGTTCTTGTATTCAAGTGACGCTCTGATACGAAGCCGCTCCGACGCTCGGAAGTCACCGGCCAACCCATACCCCCATTGCGTATACCCGTAGAAATTCTCAAACGTATCTTTGCGTCTGATGTATGTGATGCGCGGCTCGATGTCTGACTTTTCGCCCAATCCGATTTCCAGCGCTGACGAGATAACGACTTCACGATAACTTCGAATGGCAAACGGCCGGCCTACAAACGCGCCGTACTGAACGGTGTAGGTCTTGCGCTCCTTGTAATCCCGCTGTTCCCATTCCAAGTCAGCTTTGAATGTCAATACTCTGGAGACAGGGAGCTTTGCGCCACCATCAATACTATAGGTTTTGTAATCCCACGAAGTGAGATGCTGTTTTGCACCGCTGGCCAAAGTGGTATCGCTCTCGTCATAATTATGATTGGCATACGCGACACCCGCTTGAATCTTTGACTTTCCGATATCATGACGGAATGTCAAACCGAGGTCGTACTCCCACTTCTTGAGTGTGCGAACCGGCGAGGTGCTCGTTTCGTCGATGACATCCTTGTCTCGTCGCGAGATATCGATACTTGGCGAAAGGCGACTATCGCGAGAAAAGTAAATGGTCGGCTCATACAGTATGCCGAATGTCGAAATGTTCCGGTTGCTGTATTTCGACGGTGTGTAGAGCCCCAAGTCGACATACGCTCCGGCACGGTGACTGAGTGAGCGGCTCGGACGATATCTCCAGCCGACCGACGAATGTATCCCCGACAACATCGCGCTCGTTTCACTGGTGTCGTAATAGGCATGGTAGATGTTTGATTCGTACTGAGCCAGATACGACAGCTCAAACTCAACCTTGCTGGTAGGCTTGAAGGCACGCTTTTTCGGTGTAACCGGAGTCTGTGACAACACCGGGGGAATCGCAGACAGGATCATGATGGTTATGGCGATCAATCGATGGTATGGTTTCATCTGAATCTCCGAACTATTGTTTTCCGCCTATCAGTGTTGGCTCATAATTGCGTTGTATTCACGGGTGAACTTTTCAGACTCCGGTTTTGCCGCCGCCGCCAGCCTGTACTCTTCTTTGGCCTTGTCGTTCAACCCCAGCTTCACATACACTTGTCCCAATTTCCAGTGTGACTTCCAATTGTCGGAATCGTACTTGATTGCCTGTTGCAGCAGTGTTGCCGCTTCCGTCAGATTATCAGTTTGCTCTTCGAGAATCGCCAGATTATGATAGGCCTTGCCGTAATCTGATCTCAATTTGATAGCACTGCGGTAATCGGATTTCGCATCGTCGATGCGCCTCAGCTCGCTGTTCGCCTTCGCCCGATTGAAATACGCCTCCGGACTATGGGTCAGCCCAACCAGCCGCGTAAAGTACACCAGCGCCGAGTCATTATCGTTCGTCTTCAAGTAAGCCGTGCCCAGATTATTGAGCGCCTTTTCATTGACCGGGTCAACATCGATCAGCTGATGGTACACTCGGGCTGCATCAGGGTATTTTTCCTGTTTACTATACGATAACCCCAAATTAAACAGTGCCTTCGTGTTCTCCGGATCGAGATCGATGACTTTTTGGAAGTACACAGCGGCCGAATCGTAAATGTCACGATCGGAAAACTGATTGGCCAGACCGAACATCGCCTTTGAGTAGGTCGGCTTCAGTCTTATTGCCTGACGGAAGTGAGCGATAGCGGAATCGGCCACTCTCTGCTTGTCGAATAGCCCAGCCATATTAAAGTGGGCTTCAGCATACCCGCTGTCAACCTTGATTGCGGTACGGTATGCCGTCAAGGCGTCATCCGTCCGGTCCAGGTGATTAAACGCAACTCCGAGATTAAAATACGAGCCGGCATCCGTGGAATCAATCTGCACTGCCTGCTGATATGCCTTAACCGCCCTGTCATCCTGATCAAGATGACCGTAACAGACGCCCAGATTCTTGTAGAGCTTTGCTTTTCTGAAGCCGAGTGCGGCCGCCTTTTCGAACGCCGTGGCGGCGTCAGCGTACCGGTCTGCTTCCAAGTACAGCAATGCTAGGTTATAGCGCGGCTCGACGTAGGACGGCCGGAGTCGCAAACACTCATTGTAGGCGGATTCCGCCTCTTTGGTCTGTCCGAGGCGTTTGAAAATGATGCCAATGTTGTAATGTGCCGGAGCAGACTCGCCCGAATGGTTAATCTCAGTTGCCTTTTTGAACCATGACAATGCTTCCTGGTTATCTCCTATTGACAGGTACAACTGACCAAGGTTATACACGGGGCGATAATAGGCCGGTCGGATTCTTACCGCCGCCTTGTATTCTCTGATGGCGTCGCCATACTTGCTTGTCTTCTGAAAGACCAGCCCCAGATTGTAATGCGCGCGGGCGTAAAGCGAGTCGAGGCGCAAGGCCTTCTTAAGAAATTCCGACGCCTGATCGTATTTCTTGGCCGTCATGAGCGCAGAAGCTGAATCGTTGAGCGCAACCGCTTCAGGGTTCTTGCTCGACACTTCAACACTGTCGCTGTCGACGACTACTGAATCGGAGCTGTCGGCTACGGCCTCAGTCGGCTCCTGTTGTGTCAAAGTGGCCAACGGATCCGCCTGCGCCGCCGACGCACTCGATTGTGATGGCACTCGGACGATCAGCAGTCTCGT
>JBGAWZ010000272.1:0-3641 GCA_044227335.1 Candidatus Zixiibacteriota bacterium
GACAAGCCATGACTTTCATTGTGGCGTCGTTTCCCCAATCCGAACTCGGTACACCGCCCAAGAACTTGAGCTTTAACACATAGCTCTTGATGTAGGGAAGTGACCGGAGCCGGATACTGTCATTTAGCGCTGAGTCGACAATTAGGATGGTGTTGCGCGCTGCCGTGTTTGGATCGTCGAGCCATATTTGGACATTAGAGCCATAGTTGGTTGATGTCGCCCCAGAATTGATGTACGCAATACGACTTTTTGCCGCCTGCATAGTGATTGTAAACGTCGCCTCGGTCGCCAAGACAACGCCAGCGAGTAGCAACACACAGAGGAAGGTGAGATATTTCACAGTGTCCGCCCCGCTTCGATAAATGGCTCTGTGATCCACGTCACTTGTGGTCGGTAGACCTGATACGCCTCCATGTTGCGAGTGATAGGACCGGCAAACCGCACAAGCTGAGTCGTTGAATCTTCTGTTAAGATCAGTGGGCGCCAGTCTCCCCGGCAGGCGTTCCATGCCTTGACAAGATTCAGCGTCTCCCAATCCCCCGAAGTGACAAAGAGGTACGAGCGGTTAAAGGTCTGTTGCTTGTGGGTCTGGAGGAGATTCGTCAACACCCGTCCAGAGTGCGCGGTGTACTTGTCAACGAGATATGACTGCTGATCGTTTTCGGGTAGTTGGTTCCCCTGTGTGATCCCGTAGGTATTGCAGAGGTAGACGTGCTTGACTTCACAGACGATAGTCGGACAGATCAATTCGATTTTCCAATACCGCTTTGTCACGGCCGCGCCCGCGACATCGGAGAACAGAAACTGTTGTGTCGAGTCGCCGGGAAGTGGTACAGCGCCCGCCCATTGCGTCCAAGTGGATGCGTCGGGGGAGTGATAGACTTTCATCGACTGCGCCGAACCGGGATTCAGATTGACGTTGTAATTGTTTATCCAGATCGCCGCCCGGTCAATTAGTGTCGCCGCGCCCAAGTCGATTACGATTTCAGCTGTTCCAACTCCAGACGCCGCCCAATATGTATCAGGGTTCCAGTCGACCACGTTCTCTTTAGCATGACCCGACGCGGCAGAGGAAGCAGACAGCACATACGCCGCCTCCATGTTCACCCCTGATGTATACAATACTGCGTTTGACGGCATATTAGCTCAGTGCAAGTACGGACTTACCGGTTGAGAACGTGTCTTTGATTTTGATGTTGTTGAATCCACCAGAGGACGCCCGCTGAATCGGCTCGACAATATGCCGATGGATGAATTCGGGGGTCATTGATCCATTTATGACGATGGTCACACCGCCGCCGGTGGCTATCCCATTTGCAGAGAGCGGCCCGGTATATTGCGGACCGTAGTATTTCTGGAAGTTTGACCCCATCCATTTACCGACGTTGAAATTGTTGTCGAGATAATCTCTGGCTCCATTCGTGAAGTAGTGGGCAAAGTCCTTACCCTGTCTCATCGCCATTCTATCGTTCGCCGGGGTGTCAAAGAGTGAACCGAGGAATCCGAGAATACCCTTGACCAGTTTACCGGCTACGGATTCAAGAATCGAGTCGACAAAGTAGCGCACGAAATCTTGCGCCATTTTCTTGAGGACGCCGTTTGTCTCCTCGTTCAGCCATTTCCATTGACCGAGAATTGACTCAGAAGCACCACGGAAAGCGGCCATGAGTCCACGGGCTGTAGCATCGGCCATCATCCGAGCGGCGTTGCCAAATCGTTCCGATTCGTCTCCGGCCTTCCTAAACGCTTGTTTCCAAGATGACTCGACTCGCGCGGTAGTTGTCACCGCGCCCAGCACTATCTCCTCGTTGTCGGCTTCAAGGGCGTCCATCTCTTCATCTGAATAACCAATGGGAGACGGGATGTCCTTCCCAAGAGAACTTTGAGCATCCCACCAGTCCTGCAACTTCACAAAGTTGGGATTCTCAAACAGTTTGTTGAGTTGGTCGGCCGTATCTTTGATCTGCGTTAGTGGCGATGCACTCGTAGACAGTTCGTGCCAGCCCTGGCTGAACTTTTTCATGTGTTCAGCGGCCCGCTTGTATTCCCCTCCGAGGTTGAAGACTTCCTCTCGGACTTTCTGCAATGAAATGACAAGTTCCGTCTTGGCGGCCTCCGCTTCCATTTCTTTCCAAGCGGCCGAGAATTCGCCGTCAATAATCAAGGCGGTAACTTTGAGAACGTGGTTCAAATCATCGAGTACCAACTTAAACCCGCCCGCCTTGCCGCCGATCGCTTCCCCGATATCAGAAAAACGATCCTTCATCACGTCGAGCTTTGTGGCGTATGTGTCCAGCTGGTCAGCGGCCGCGCCACCGAACCGCTCATTGACTTGCGCCATGACAGCCGCGAACTTTTCAGCCGGGGGGATGTTTTGATCGACAACTATTCCATACCGGCCGAGCATTTCCGTTCTGCCGAGAAACGCCTTGCCGAGTAAGTCGGTCGCCGTCACCAAATCCATGTCTTTAGCCGCGGCCAGATCAGCGGCGGCCCGCGTGATATCCATCGCCTTGCCGAGGTCTTTTGTATAGTCAATCGCCCGGACAAGGGACTCGCGCGAAAAGTCGTCGATCACACCGCTTGAGGATTCGAGTTGATCAGTGAATTGCTTGACCGTTTTCTCTTGGGCGTTCCAGTCGATCCCCGCACGTCGCGCCGCACCAGAAAGCCGCGCCATCTGCTTGTCGAGTTCGATTGTCGCGTCGGCTATCCCACCGAGCAAGCGCCGCCCCGTCTCAAACGCCAAGAAGCCAGCGGCGAGACCAGCAAGCGACTTCTCGATATTGGAAACGCCGGAACTTACTTCGTCCTTAAGGGCGATCCTTAATGCAACATCTTCCGCGGCGGCCATGTTACGGCTTCACTCCCTGTGCGTTGATTATTAGACTCCGGCCGTAGGTATTCCCAAGAATGCCATGAGACCACGCCGAGGTATCAGTGAGAACAACCATGAATCGAGCAAGTGGGCCAGCGTGTGTGGCGGCCGAGTCGCGTTTCAGACTAACCGTGAAGTTGATCGAGCTATCGGCGGTGGCAAAGAGTGGCGCGCGCGGTTGCGACCTTACCGTGACAGTATTCCAATGCGTACCGTCATCCGAGGTCTGCACAAAGACTTCGACTGAATCGGCGACAAAATTGGAATCTGTCCCTGTCGCCGCTGTAAGTTTGTGCAGGAAAAACCACACCCGGTTGAATAGCGAGATATCAATGTTCGGCCCCCTGAGCGTGTCTTTGTAGTATAGCTTATTCGAGTTGACCGAATCCGCCTGTTTGATCTGGTGGGAAAAGTCGAATTGCCACGACTGAGCAAGCACCGCCAAAGGAAGTGCCAGCGCCGCGACAATCAGGACTATCTTTTTCATCTATGCCTCCGATCTATTTTGTTCTCTGAATTGTTGAGGGTTATGGAAGTCACCAAACGCCGACTTAGCCGCCGACTCATATGCGCGAGCGGCATCTATTGGCGTTGTGAATGAGCCGAGATATGTTTCCTTGCCATCTATCCTTATGCGCGCCCGATAGCGAGACTTATTGTGATCGCGCGATACCCCCGTAAATCCCGTTGAATTGTTGCGGCGCAATTTCATGTTGCGACAGTTATCGGTGACCGAGCAGACCCTGATATTTGTTCTACGATT
>JBGAWZ010000273.1:0-3640 GCA_044227335.1 Candidatus Zixiibacteriota bacterium
CGAATGGCGGGTCACACACGTTTGACAAAACACGATCAAGCGACGATGCCGGCTCAGCATTTCGCCGTCAAACAGGCGAGACCGAGCGGAGCGGCAATGTTGAGCGTCAGCGCGAATCGGAACCGTCGCGTGTGACCACCACCAAGCGTGAGCCGAGTCGCGAACCGGCAAAAGTGGAAAAGAAATCTGACGGTGAAGCCAAAGGCGAATCCAAAGGTGAGGCGAAAAAGCCGGCCGTCCAACAGGCACCCAAACCGAACAACCAGCCCCAGCGACAGGCTCCGCCAAGTTCGGGCGGGAAGTCCAAAGGTGACGGCGGCGGTGGCGGGAAACTCAAGAAGCCGCGTTGAACCATATAGATCATTTGGAGTGCAAGTCAGGTCAGGGCCTTTCCAGCCCTGACCTTTAAGCTTGAAAATTCCTTTGGCTTGTGACAAGTTGGAGGGACGAAAAATGAAAACAAAAAAACTGCTGACAATCGGGATTATGCTTGCGACGCTGTGCACCAGTGTCGCCTTTGCCGTGGAAAAAGTAGAGAAAAAGACGCCTACGGCACCGAAGAAAGTAACCGAGCCAGCTAAGCCAACTCCGCCCGCAAAGCCGGCTGTACCAAATCCGCCGTCAAAGAAGCCGTCGCCGCCCAAGAAGAAATACGATGACTTTATCGATAAGAACAAAAATGGCGTCGACGATCGCAAAGAAAAGCCGGGGAAATAGAGCTTTGATCCGCGGGGTTGAATTTGCAGATTCGCGATCTTACTGTGCCGAGTTCTGCACCCGCGTCGATAGCGTTCGGATATCCGTGGTTGCGGCCTCTATCGCTTCCGCCTGACTCCAGAACTGACTGGGGCATGTGCCGGTAAACCGGCGAAACTCCCGAATTTGGTGTGCTTGATCGAAATAGCCGCACTCTTGTGCTGTCGCCGCCGCGTTTTCAAATGGGTTCGCCCGTAGCCGTTTGAGTAACGCCCTGAATCTCACTGTTTCACAGAAATACTTGGGTGTCATACCCAGCGCCGCTTTGAATCTTCGTTCAAGGCTCCGTGGGGACTGGCCGCACATTTCAGCAACTTTGTTGATTGCAACAGCACCGTTTGAGAGGGTTATCTGGTTCACTGCGTGAGCTATGCTCTCACCAGCTCGTCTTCCAGGCCGCAGACGCTCTAAGAGAAACTGATCGAGCTGTCGCCCGATGCGAGAGAATTCCCCCTCAGGCAAGACCTGCTCTGTTAGTTCTGCACCGTCCCGTCCAAACAATTCCTCCAGTGGAACAAACCTATCGTTAATTACTGCCTGCGAATCCCGAAGGAACTGACAGGCCATCCCCGGTTTGAAAGATACACACACCAATCGATACGGTCCGTGGAATCTGGCCAGGAACGGTTTTTGAAAATGGCCCTTGGTAAATGCTTTAGGGTGGGGGATCCAGGTTCCCGAAGGCGACAAGATCTCTGCCTGTCCAGCCATCTGAAAAATGAATCCGGTCCCGTCGCTTGGATACATCCTTTGAAGAATCGGACTCGAACTGAGTTTGTCCCGGCGCGATAACATATAGTAGTGAGAAACCCATCGGCCCAGCGCCGGATGGGGGAGCCGATAATCGATGACCAGCGGGCTCTTTGACTTTGGAAGTGAGGGTTGGCGCATACAGCTTTATAGACGTTACAAAGGCTCTTGAGTTTCAATGTCAATTGCCTGTCTTAGCCAGTCTCGTTCCGGACAGAGCCCCAACTGTCGCGTTTGTGCAATACAAGAGTTTCTCGCCGGGCTATTATTCGAGCAAACTATGTACCAACTAATCACGCGGAGGCCGATATGTTCTGCAAAACGGAGATAAGGATATGTCTAACAGGGTTTTTCGGAGTCTTATTCCTGTTCTCCAGCCTCGAGGCGACCGAGTCGCCAACCGACTACTATTACTTCCAGGGCAAGCGCATCAACCTGACTATCGATCGCTCCCGCGTCGCGATCACCCCCGATACAGCGTCAACACGCGCGCCACAAATTGGCGCTTCTCTGGCGTCACTTGGTATTGCCGGTGTGGAAACCATCGGACGAAAGGATCTGATACTCGCTGAATTGGAGTCGCCGGTAGCGTCCGATGAGTCTGTCTCAGAAAAGATAGACCAAATCGCAACTCAACAGGCCCAGTTTGTTGCGCCGGTTTTGCGAACTTCAAACGGCGAGTGGGTGACGCCATCACAACGAATACTGCTCAAGCTCTCTGATCACGCCGCCGCCGACGGCGCTACTGTGATTTCACAAATTGTCCCGTCGTCCAAAATCGAAAGAAGAAGTTTTGCCGGGCTTGAAAACGCCTACTCAATCATTTCGACGCAAACTAATGGCTTTGCGGTTATGAACGAGGCGAATCGATTGGCCGAAGATC
The DNA here is from genome assembly GCA_044227335.1 of Candidatus Zixiibacteriota bacterium. Classification (GTDB taxonomy): domain Bacteria; phylum Zixibacteria; class MSB-5A5; order GN15; family FEB-12; genus JACRAV01. Next base: position 2,390 of record JBGAWZ010000273.1, read on the forward strand.
CCCGCGTTGAATGGGCCGAACCCGATTTCAACTTTTCCGCCAAAGGCGCGCTGATCCCGAATGATTCGGCGTATACAAGTCTCTGGGGGCTAAACAACACTGGCCAACTGGGTGGAGTGCCGGGTGAAGACATGCGGTGCGAGCAGGCCTGGGATATTACCCTTGGTGATTCATCGGTAAAGATACTCTTGTTGGAAACAGGAGTCCAATTAACTCATCCCGACTTGAATGTCATTTTAGGTCGGGATTTCGCCGGCGGTTTCAGTGACGGGGGCCCGGAGCAGATTTGCGATAATCACGGCACCATGATGGCCGGGTGCATGACCGCAAAGATCAACAACACGATCGGAGTTGTCGGTGTGGCGCCTAAATGCGTCGTGCTTCCAGCGAGAATTGGAATTTCGACCGGCCCGCCTTGCAACAACGGATGGAGCGGACTTTTGAGCTGGACTGCCGACGCGCTCAATTGGGGACTCGCGCAGGGAGCCCGAGTAAGCAATAACCCCAATGTCTGGGGAATACCTTCAAACTCTGTCGCGGCAGTCTATGCGTCGACAAAGGCTGCGGGGATGATTCACTTCGCACCGGCTGGCGATGCCGGCGCAGGGTTTGTGGACTATCCGGCAAAATACGCCACAATCAACTCGGTCTCGGCGATCACTCCGTCGGGGACTCTCGCCGCCTTTTCAAACTATGGAGGCGGCCTGGAGCTTTGTGCTCCCGGCGTTTCGATTGTATCTACTGACCGCACGGGTTCTGATGGATATGTCAACGGAAACTACTCAGAAACGTTCGGATCGTCACTCTCGTGTTCGTATGCCGCGGCTGTGGCTGGTCTCATCATTTCGCGCAATCCATCGGCGACTGTCGCGCAGGTTGAGAGTCGATTGTACTGCTCGGCAAGAGACTTGGGAAATCCCGGCTATGATACGGCGTATGGATACGGATGTGTGGACGCCTATGCGGCAGTGGCCACCCTTGTCGCCGATGACGATCTCGATGGAGTCGATGATGTCTGTGACAACTGTCCGGGCGTATCGAATGCCAATCAAGCGGATATTGATCATGATGGTATCGGCGATTCGTGCGATGAATGTGTTGATCCCGACAACGATGGGTTTGCATCGCAGGGCTATCCAGCGACAACCTGCGCATTGGACAATTGTCCCGCGACCGCTAATCCCGATCAGGCCGACAGTGACCTTGACGGTATCGGCGATCTGTGCGACAATTGTGTCGACCCGGATTCCG
>JBGAWZ010000273.1:3661-5125 GCA_044227335.1 Candidatus Zixiibacteriota bacterium
ACGGATTCGCATCTCCGGGATTTCCGGCGACTACTTGCGCACTCGATAATTGTCCCGGGGTTTCCAACCCCGGTCAGGAAGATGCCAACATCGACGGTATTGGTGATGCCTGCTGTTGCACAAATCTCACCGGCAATGTTGACTGCGATCCCGGCGGCGGTACTGATATTGCGGATCTATCTGCGTTGATTGATTACCTCTACATTTCATTCGCGCCGCTCTGCTGTCCAAACGAAGCTAACACCGACGGCCAGCCCGGCATCGACATCGCCGACTTATCGGCGCTGATCGATTATCTCTATATCAGTTTCACCTCAACCGCGGCCTGCCAGTAAGCAGACGCCGACACGCAATGAATCCTATGACCAGCCGCCCACACCGGGCGGCTTTTGTTGTTGCATGATCGACTGACTTGTCTTAGCTTCTCCGGCAACACACTACTTAAGTATTGTCGCTTGCTGATTCGGGGAGGCCGGATGAATCTGCTGGTTTATATTCCGCAGCGATTGCCCTATCTTTTTCGGTCTGCCAACGTGCTGGTCAAATCAGAGTCGCCTTACATACACTCAATCCGGAGGAACCGATGAGACGTCTGCGAACGGTATCGATGCTTGCCTTCATGCTGGCGGTATTCTTCACTCAAGAAGCCTCCGCCGCATATGTACCAGAACAAATCAACTATCAGGGGAGAATCACAAACACGGGCGGACTTCCGTTCAACGGAACATATAATCTGACCTTTACGATCTATGATGCGCCGGTTGGCGGAGCCAACTTATGGACAGAAACTCACAATGGCGTCGCGGTGGCAAACGGACTTTTTAGCATTATCCTGGGTACGACCACTCCGATAACAACCGGTACTCTCTCAACCGATTCGCGTTGGCTCGGGGTCACACTGTTACCGGGGCCGGAGATGACTCCGCGGACAAAGATCACGTCGGTTGCATATGCAATCAGATCGGCGCGATCGGATACGGCGAATTATGTGATTAACAATTCCAGCGGCGACGGCATCTGGACCTTAAATGGGAATGATGCGCATCGTCTCAATGGAAATGTGGGGATAGGGACCGCAAGTCCTTCATCCAAGTTGACTGTGAAGACAACACCAACCGGCAACAACCTCGCTTTCGAAGTGTTTGGTCCTGATGTCGAACCGATGATACGCGCCGACGTCAATACTGACGTCTCCATCCATGCGCACTCGGGAGCGGGGAAGTCACTAAGATTACAGAGTTACACTAACGACGGTGTCTTGCGGAACGGCATTGTCATCCAAAATGAATTCAACCACCCCAATATCCCAGACGTTCTACTTCAGCCAGAGGGTGGACATGTTGGTATTGGCACATCGGCTCCAGCAGGTGTTCTTCATGTCATGGGGGATGTTATTCTCGGCGCGTCTGGCGAGGAATATATCATACACCCGAGAAAAGATGCTGGTGGTGATTTCATGCAGAT
>JBGAWZ010000274.1:0-3632 GCA_044227335.1 Candidatus Zixiibacteriota bacterium
TTTTGTCCCAGCATCTGAAAAATCGTGTGCCGAACTGGTACCCGCCGTAACAGGGGCGAAAGGTCGTCTGAAGATCAATAGCCCGTTCTTCAAGTCCGGCCCCGACGGTCAAAAGTTTCGCCGTGGAACCCGGCGGATACAAGCCATTGAGCACGCGATTTAACAGTGGATGATCAGGATTGGTGGTCACTGCGGTCCAAACACTCTCGGAGACCACTCCCGAAAAAACATTGGCATCAAACCCTGGATACGAAGTCAGCGCCAGTACCTCACCTGTGCGGGGATCAATCGCCACCACCGCGCCGCAACAAAAGGTATCGAATATCTGAGTTGCCAGAGTCTGAAGGTCCAGATCGATTCCAAGTTGCAGATCGGCGCCCGCGACTGCCTCGATGCGCGGCTTGCCGGTATACGGTCCAAGCACTTGGCCGGAAGCGAAGACCTCAAGATATGCAGTTCCTTCTTTGCCTCTTAAGATCTGATCGTACTGTTTTTCCAGCCCTTTTTTTCCGATCAGACTTCCCAAGCGGTACAATTCCGGATCGGCTTTCGCCATTTCATCTTCGGAAAGTTCGCCGACGTATCCGGTGAACGCCTCCGATCCGGGAGGCGCCACATAGAGGCGAACCCGGTCGAGTTGATAGCTGACTCCCGGAAATTCGCCGGTGCGTTCTTCGATGACCGCGATCTTATCAAACGAGACATCTCGCATGATCGGCGCCGGCTGATACCGGGTGATCATATTCTTGCGGATGTTCTTGCGGATTTGGGTGGTATCCATCCCGATGACGGGCGCCAGGTTGGCCAAGGTCACTTCTTTTTTCTCTTCGGCGGGAACGACCGAAAGGGTGTACGACGGCCGGTTGGTGACAATTTGCTTTCCGTCACGGTCGTACATGATTCCGCGGGGCGGGACAATCGGTACAACGCGCAGGCGGTTGCTCTCGGAGAGCGCCGACATCTCGCTGTGCTGGAAAATCTGTAGTTTGATCAGCCCGAGTATGACAATCGCAACTATGATCCCGACTGCGCTAAGCGCCAGTGTATACCGGTTCCCAATGGGTAGTTGACGATCACTCATTCCCTTAGAATATCGACTTAACTTTGGCGGGCGTTAGCAGGCCGTGCTTGATGCTGAAATAGACAAAGGCCAGCAAGGTAGTATACACCGCTCCGGTCACTCCAGCCGACCACCATAGGTGTCCGATTCCTTCCGGCTCGCGAACTGCATATGACGCGACATTGAACAGCAGGACTCCGACAAAGGTGATTAACAAACGCGCCTTCTGTGAGTCCAGATTGAGCCGCTCTTTCATGTGGTGAGCAAAAAGCCCGAGTGCGGCGCCAAAAAGCGCAAACCATCCCATAGTCGACGGCAAGACCGCTCCCGCAACAAGCCCCGCGAAGAATCCAAACCAGAGCGAGGCCAGTTCTCCCTTGTAAAGCGCCACGGCCAAAATAATAAAGGCCGTCAGATTTATGCGGGCGCTCAATATCGCCGTGAGGTCGTCGGTGATGACCGTGTGCAGAGCGATCAAAATCAGATACAGAACATACGGCAGTAGTTGTATCATCGCTCCGACCTCAGGACAAAGACTTCTTCAAGGGCGTTGAAATTCACCATCGGTTCAATAATGACCTGACAAAACGGTATGTCCACCGGCCGCTCGATTGTGACAACTCGACCAACCATCAGTCCGGCCGGATAGACACCGCCAAGCCCCGAAGAGACAACGGTGTCTCCTTCGGTGATCGATCCGGCAGTTGGAAAATTATCCATCATGAAACCATGCGCTGGATCGTAGCGAACAATTCCCATTTCGCGGCTTTGCGACAACCTCACTGCTACCCGATTGGCCGGATCACAGAGAAACTGCGCAGTGGCCGAGTGCGATTCGACACTGACGACCCGTCCCACCAAGCCGTATTGATTCATGATTGGAAGGTTTGCGCTGATGCCGTCGGCCGATCCGCGATTGAGTGTCGCCCCGGTCGGCAGGCGGGTTCCCGTAACCGCGACAACCCGAGCCGGAATCAGCTTGTAACTGGTTGGGGATTGAAATTCGATGATCTCGCGAAGGCGCTCGTTCTCTCTGCGAATTTCTTCGAATCCGGAGAGTTTCAGCGAGGCCTCTACCAACGCCCGATTTAGGCGTTCGTTGTCATCGCGAACCGAGGCAAAGTCGGTCACGGCGGAGCGAAGTTTGAAAAACGGATAGTAAATGGAGCCGACAATGGCCTGACTGACCATGCCCTCGATACCCAGTGAATGCAGAATGAGCAGGATGGAAAGGGCCGCCACCACCACCAGGTGAAAGTTTCGCCAATAGCGGGCGAATACGCTGGTCATCCATGACATAGAGGTGCGACGATCCTTGCCGCGCGTTTATTTCAGGTGAGACTGTCCATCAGCGCGAGAATATCTCCCGGCGAATTTGCCTTTTTCAGTTTGGCCCGGTTGTCTTCCGATCGCATCATGAACGACAGACTCGACATGACATTCAAATGCGCGCCGACTGCATCTTCGGGTGCGGCGATGAGAAAGAAAAGTTGTACCGGCTGATGGTCCATCGCCTCGAATTCGATCCCCTTTTCGGAGCGACCGAAAGCGATCACGATTCCTTTGGCGGCGCCGGTCTTGGCGTGGGGGAATGCGACACCATATCCCACGCCGGTGGTTACCAGCTCTTCGCGCGCCAGAATATCTTCGAGTAATTCCTGACGATCCTTGATCATGTTGGAGCGGCTGGCCAAGTCGACCAGTTCTTCCATGACTTCGCGTTTGGACTTTGACTTCAGATCGAAGGCAATCAGATTTTCATCACAGAACTTGGAGAGTTTCATTCACGCAACCTTTACTTCAGCAATTCCGCCTCATCGGCCAACATGACTGGAACATCCTCGGTGACCGGATATGCCAATCGGCAGGCCGGACAGATCAAGGCGTTCTGATCGGGAGGATAGTCAAGTCGGCCGTGACAAGCAGGGCAAACCAGCATATTCAACAGTTGTTTTGATAGAGCCATAGTAGTTTCGACGTTAAATTTCCAGGTACTGCCCCATTTTGCGGTACTTTTCCAGCCTCTGCCTGATGAGTTCTTCTACCGGAAGGGCTTTCAATTCTGACAACGATGAGAGAATCGTTTCTTTGAGCAAAGTAGCCGCGCCTACATGATCGTTGTGAGCGCCAGCCGCCGGCTCGGCAATGATCTTATCGACAATACCCAGATTCAACAGATCTTCGGCAACCGGCTTGAGCGCCTCGGCCGCTTCAGGCGCCTTGGCGGCGTCGCGCCACAATATCGCCGCACAACCCTCGGGCGAGATCACCGAGTACCAGGAATGCTCAAGCATATATACACGGTCGCCAATGCCGATCCCAAGAGCCCCGCCTGAGGCGCCTTCCCCAATGATGACCACCACAATCGGCACCGTGATCCGAAACATTTCCTGGATATTCTTGGCTATCGCTTCGGCTTGTCCCCGCTCTTCGGCCCCGATACCGGGAAAGGCGCCGGGAGTGTCGATCAGCACGACTATCGGCACATTGAACTTCTGCGCCAGATAGAAAAAGCGCCGGGCTTTGCGGTACCCTTCGGGGTGCGCCATACCGAAATTGCGATACAATTTCT
>JBGAWZ010000275.1:0-3630 GCA_044227335.1 Candidatus Zixiibacteriota bacterium
CAGTTTCCACCGGCGAACAGATGGTTGATCTGGACAGCACTGATTTTCAAGTCCTGCGCCACCCCACGCTTTGGATCGCCAGCCAGATCACGCTCGATTCAACGGGAAGTCAGCCGGTCAAATTGACCGCCAGCGACTACGTCACAATCACCGCCCGCGCCGAAATCGAATATCGCTTCGACGGTAAGTTTTGAAAGGGAGCCGAAAATGAAACCGACAAATAATAGATCAAAAAAAATCATCATAGGGCTGGTCTGCCTCCTGGCATTCACCGCTGACGCGATGGCCGTCGACAATTCCTCGGCCCGCGCCGCCGCCATGGGTGGCGCCTACACCGCTCTGGCTTCCGGCCCGGCCGCGCCGCGCTTCAATCCTGCCAACCTGGCCCTGAAGAATTACAAAAACTACGGCATCGAACTGGTCGGAGTTGGTGCTTCGGTGACCAACAATAGTTTCACCCTCGCCGACTACAACAAATATTCCGGCGCGTTTCTCTCCGACGCCGACAAAACCGACATCCTCGGAAAAATCCCCGCCGAAGGCCTGAAACTTTCGGCCGATGTCGACGCCTCTACGGCCGCTATCGCGCTTGGCAGTTTCGCCATTTCAATGACCGGCAGTGCCGCGGCCGACTTGAATCTGAACAAAGAACTGGTTGATCTTGTCTTGAACGGCAACACCTACGCCGACACAATCGATGTCACCGGATCGTACGCCAATGGTCTTAGCTATGCGTCAGCTGGTGTCTCCTACGGCCTCTCGTTGTTTCGTCAGGGTTCGCGTCAACTCGCTGTTGGCGCCACCGGCCGCTATCTGCGCGGTATAGCTATCGAAGAAGTAACAGATTTACAGGGTGGCATTGCCACATACGCAAATGGTTTCGCCGGCGCTGGTCATGTCATCGCCCGCACCGCCACCGGCGGCGCTGGATATGCTGTCGATTTAGGTGCCGCGCTCAAACTCAATAACACCTACACCATTGGCGCAAAAATCGAGAGCTTTCTGAGTCACCTAAAATGGGATCACAAGCCCGAAGAACGCGGTTATGTCTTCTCGTTTGACTCAATGACCGTTGACAATTCCGACGCCGATTATGTCACCTCCGACAACTACACCAAAGATATTCCCGCTTTCACCACTACTCTTCCCGCCCGACTGACTGTCGGCATAGGCAAAACGCATGGCAAACTCATTTGGGGAGTAGATTGGGAGCAAGGCTTCAGAACCTCACCGGGCGCCTCTACCAAACCGCGCCTGTCCGCCGGCACAGAACTTTCCCTGATTCCAATGATCCCGCTTCGCGCCGGCTATGCCGTCGGCGGCGGCGGGCATTCGGCGGTCTCCTTCGGCGCGGGCCTCAAGCTGTTGGGATACTATCTGGACGCCGCTGTTGTATCCGGCTCAACTTTTTCGGCTTACTCATCGCGCGGCGTAAATGTCGCGTTTTCCACAGGAATTCTTTTCTAGAGTACAAGGATATAGTATGCGCAAGAGAAACAAAGCATCACGACCGTATCTCGGTGTCATCCTTTGGATGCTCCTCATCATAGCCGCCAGCTACTTGGCAGTCCCGACCGTGGCCGCGCCGCCATCGCCGGAACTTCTGGAAAGACAGCAAAGCGCCGGCTCAACCGCTAGTTCGCTGGCTCCACTGCCGGTTTCCGCCGACCTGCATAGCCGGGACATTTGCACACCGGATAACTTCTTTACGAATTATCTGAATCGCCGTCAGGTCAACGCCTCCGCCGCTCCGACCGCCGGCGGCTTTAAGATTCTCGCTCTGCTGGTGAAATTCTCAGATCATAATTCGGCGGTCGCACCCGCCTTTTTTGACTCACTGCTTTTCGATTCTTCCGGCGCCAACACGGTCAAGCATTACTTCAATGAAATCAGCAATACCCAGATTGATCTGGTGACCGTCAACTTGCCGTCGTCGCTCGGCTGGAACACCGCCCCGCAGACCTATGCCTACTATGTCAACGGACAATACGGCACCGGAGGGTATCCAAACAATTCGCAAAAGCTGGTAGAAGATCTCGTCGATCTGGTCAATCCAACCGTCAACTTCTCCAACTACGACAACGACGCCGACGGTTTTGTCGATTGCCTCTTGGTAATCCATAGCGGCACCGGCGCAGAAATGTCCGGCAATTCCAATGACATCTGGTCGCACAAGTGGGGAATCTCTCCGAGACTTGTCGACGGCGTCCGGGTCTCAACCTACACCGTCCAACCTGAATTCTGGACTGCCCCTGGCGATATGACCATCGGCGTATACTCTCACGAACTCTGCCACGGTTTCGGCCTCCCCGATCTCTACGACACCAACCCCGGCAATGGCAACTCCTACGGTGTCGGTAAGTGGTGCATCATGGCTTACGGTTGCTGGAACGGTCCCTCTGGCCGCGGCGGGTCACCGTCGCATCCGTGCGCCTGGAGCCGCATACACATGGGCTTGGCTTCGGCTACCGTTGTCTCTTCAAACATCACCGCGCGGACCGTTCAACCGGTCGAAACCGGAGGCACAATCTACCGACTCTGGACATCCGGCGCCGGCGGCAATGAGCATTTTCTTGTAGAAAATCGCCAAAAGACCGGATACGACTCTTGGCTCCCCGCCTCCGGTCTTTTGATTTGGCATATCGACGACAGTAAAGGCGACAACGCTTCCGCCTGGTATCCCGGCCTTGATTCCACTCAGCACTATCTCGTTGCGCTCGAACAAGCCGATGGCCTGTACCATCTGGAACATGCGAGCAATTATGGCGACGGCGCCGATCCATTTCCAGGTACCGGCAATAAAGTCACATTTAGCTCGATCACTGCGCCGAATTCCAATTCGTATTTGAGCGGATCGACATCGGTTGCGGTGACAAACATCTCAACTTCAGGTCCGAATATTGTCGCCGACCTGATCGTAGGATTGGCGGCGGATGTTGATGATAACAACGACATTCTCCCAACCACGTTCACGCTCTTGCAGAATTATCCGAATCCGTTTAACCCCTCGACTATTCTGTCATTCGAACTCTCTGCCCCCGCGCAGGTCCACCTGGACATTTTTAATTCGCTCGGTCAGAGAGTCAAATCACTCTTTGACGGTCAGGTTGGCGTGGGACTTACACAACTGCTTTGGGACGGCTCCGATGACCGAGGCGAACCCGTTTCATCCGGCGTCTATTTCTATCGCCTGATCAGTTCTGACGGATTCGAATCATCGAAAAAAATGGCGCTCGTGCGGTAGCTGTCGCACAGCGTTTGTCGAATTCCCGTTAGCGTTTGGGATACTTCCCATGCCCCGGTCAACTCGGCCGGGGCATGTCTATCCTAACGGGAATAATAGTTGTCGTCGGCGTCGGCTCCTTGATGGACTACCGAATGCTCCCTCTGATGACGCTTGTGTGAAGTGTGACACGATTTGCATCGTTTGGGATCGTCCGTATATCCCTTTTCTGCAAAATACTCCTGCGCGGTTACTGTGAAGACGAACTCCTCCTGGCATTCACAGCATATGAGAACCCGCGGTTCAAAGCGGCTCTCCATGTAATCCCCTCTCTCCTAAAGAGCGCGTTTTCAACCTCTTCCGTGAGGTATGAATCCGGTCTTGCAACCGAAGTGCAACTAATTAGG
>JBGAWZ010000276.1:0-6732 GCA_044227335.1 Candidatus Zixiibacteriota bacterium
GCGAAATGCGCAGGATTTCATTGATCGACTCTTCTTTGGCCGTTTGAATAAACCCGCAGGTGTTGACAACCACCGACTCGGCTTCTTCGGCGCTCGAAGCAGGCGTGTGACCGGCATCAATTAATCGGGCCGAGATGTAGTCGGCGTCAACATCGTTCTTGGGACACCCCAGCTTGTGGACATAGAATTTCATTGGTCAGGGGAGCCTTACTACCTGTACACTATCGGGGAAGTCGGGATGAAATTCAACGGGGTCGCACTTTGAGGAGCTTCGTTCACTCTGAAATATGATAGTCGTTGGTTCGTCATTGACATCAAGATAATCGATTTTCCCAATTCTGCGATTTTGTTTGTCGATAGTAACAATCATCGAATCCGGCACTCCGGCATATCCGCGGGCAACTTTGACCAGACGGTACTGCGAATCCGGGCGTAGTATACGGGTTTTGTAGATTTCGTCAAGCCGGGTCACAAACGACACCTCGGCGCCAAATTGTGCGCCCGAATCGACTTTTTCAATCGTCACCTGCTGATTTTCGTTTGAGTAACTGTACAAATCCGCGCCGTCGAAAAGATATGTGTCGTTTCGCAGATTGATCCTGTATTTGCCGGATCGCTCGAATGTCGCGTCGCCGTTGACGGTATCGATACTTTCAAAAATGCTGGAAGAAACGATGCTCACAAACTGGATATGAACGCATTCGGACCCGCGGAGTTTTGATTTGATCTCGTCGAAAGAATCTGCCAAGACCGAAGCCGCTGGTGCCAAAACAGTGATTCCAATACCCAATATCCCTGAGATTAACAGTCGCATACCCTATTATACGCAGAACATTGGCGAGGGTCTATTGAGTATCGCCGGCTGGCTGGCGGACGGTTTTAGAGCCCAGATTGTCCAGGTACGACTTGTCGACAATCACTTCACGGGCCTTGGAACCATCGAACGGCGAGACGACACCGGCTTGCTCGAGCTTGTCGATTAGCCGGGCGGCGCGCTGATAACCGATTCCGAGTCGACGTTGCAGAAGCGAAACCGACCCCTGCTTGTGACGGATCACTACTTCGCAAGCTTCCCGGAAGAGCGGATCGGCGACATCGACTTCACTCTCGGGAGCATCTTCGCTTGACTGCGAGATACCCTCAAGGGCGAGCATTGGTATCCCCTGTTCATTGATAAACGCGACAATACGCTCGGTCTCTTCGCTCGAAAGATAGGCGCCATGAACACGCATGGGTTCGGGCTGACCGGTCGAAAGATAGAGCATGTCGCCCGATCCCAGGAGCTTCTCCGCGCCGTTACCATCGATGATTGTCCGACTGTCAACTTTGGATGCAACCTGAAACGCGACGCGCGCGGGGAAATTGGCTTTGATCAATCCCGTGATGACGTCAACCGATGGCCGCTGGGTGGCCAAGATCAGATGGATACCAACTGCGCGGGCCATTTGCGCCAGACGAGTGATCAGCATTTCTGTCTTGGTCGAAGTGGAAGACATCATCAGGTCAGCCAATTCGTCCACGAAGACCACTATGTAGGGTTGCTTGGTTTCTTCATAAAGTAGCGATGTAATCAGCATGTTCATGCAGACCGACTTGCCCGAGCCGGTAGCGCCGGCGATCAGCAGATGCGGCATCTTGGTCAGGTCGGTGACAAACGGCTTGCCGGCCGTGTTCTTCCCCATCGCCAGCGGAAGTCGGATCGACGGATTGTTGAACTCTTCTGATTCAAAGATGTCGCGCGCGTAGACAGTCTGCGGATTACGATTCGGAATTTCCACACCGACTGCCGCTTTACCGGGAATAGGTGCAATGATGCGTATGCGCTTGGCCTTTAGCGCTAAGGCCAGATCATCGGACAATCCCAATATTTGGTTTACCTTTATTCCAGCGGCCGGCTTGAATTCGTAGCGGGTAATAACCGGCCCGGGATATTTTTCTATTTGGCCTTCAATTTTGATATTAAATGTCTCGAGCGTCTCTTGCAACATGCGGGCGGTCATTGCCAATTCGTCCGACGCAACCGCGGTTCCCGGATTTGGATTGGTCGTGAGCAAGTCCAGTGGCGGGTACTTGTACTCAAACGACTTGATTTGCACCGGTTCGGCGAGCCGTTTGATGGTCGTGCGTGACTTCGCCTGCTTCTTGGTTACGCGCTCTTCACCGGGGAGTTCTAGTTCGGATTGCTCAAGGACCGTCGGCTCTAAATCTGGTGTCGAGGTTCGCTCAATCTCGTCGGAAGCGGATTCTTCTTCATAATCGTCTGAATCTGAGTCTTTGGTTCGCGAAGTAAATAGCCGCATAACCAAGCCGGAAACAGCCAAGTATGCCTTTCGCAAGTACTCAAGCCCTGGAATCGCGACCAGCTTGGACAGCAGTGGAGTGAGCGATGTATAGGTCAGCACCAAGACTATGATGGAAGCAATTAATACCAGATATGAACCAGTCTGTCCGGCAATTTTTACAAGTAGCCCGGTCAAAGAAGCGGCAAGCAGTCCACCCGCGGCGAGCGGCAAAGTTATAGTGATATCACTGCTGAAAAGATGGATGTCATACAGCATGGTACCGAGTAACGAGATGACAAAAAGCAGAAACGTATGCGGTTCAAATCTTATCGCTATTGTTGAGGCCAGCACGCGAAGTGACAAGAACAACAAACCAAGAGGGACGAAACATGCCAGCCACCCCATCAAGTTGAATAACAGAAATGAGAAATATGCCCCGACCATGCCCGCCTGGTTTTGATACGAAATCTCAAACGGGTTCAGTTGCGGGTCGGTCTCGCCGGTAATGCGGCGGTCGTCGCCTTCCGTGTGTGCCACCAGCGCCACTAACACCAGTGCCGCCAAGAGAAACAGTAAAGCTCCGCCGATTATCTGCTTTTTACGGTTCGAACCGGATTTCTTTCGTTTGCGAGCCATAGGCGAATCAGAGTGCGCAGAGCGACCTCAAAAGTCAACAATAAATGGGACCGACCGCTACTGCCGGAAGTTTTGTAGGTAGGAACTTGACACTGTCGACTGGGTGTTGTCAATTTTAATCGCCGGCAAAGCGGTAACATACAGCCGGAACCCGTACCCACGAGTTGAACCGGTAGGCACCCAGTACAGCTCGCCGCTCCAGCAGTGGAGCCGACGGGTCATCCGTACCGAGTTATAAACGGTTCTCCCCTTGCCGACATCAAAGCTCTGCGAATAACTAACGCGCGTGAGGGGTGTCAAATTAAAGTCAACCGACAAGCTGAGGAAACTGCTTTTGCTGAACCCACTCCCCCTTCCTCCCTCTGAATACGAATACGACGCGCTCAATTTCCAACCAGTTTCACCTCCGACAGGAGCTTTGTCTTTCTTGCCGACCTGCGAGGCCGAGTCGGCGCCTTTGGGGACGGCGGCAAAAGAATCATCCAGCAAAAAGTTCTTTCCGGCTAACCCGACACGGGCTTCCAGCGAAAACGATTGTTGATACAACTTGGTAAGGTGAAATTCGTTAGTCCCAGGGCGGTAAAAGCTATGCACCAAACCGCCGTTGAAACTAATCCTGGGCAGAAGCGCGGAGTTGAAAGTAGTTACAAGGTCGCTCCACTTTCGACCGGTGGATTCGAAGTTGTGTGAAAGCGAGTGGCTTACCGATAGCAATTCGAGTGTCCGGATGTTCTCGTCAGTTCCAGTTCGAGCTTGGTAATAGTGCTGAAGTCCCAGAGTCATACTCTGAGATTTAGCCGAATTCCCCGGACCGCCGCCCGCGAAGCCACGAACCACCGGGTTCTCGTCGATCGCCGGTGTGTATCCGTAGGAGATAGAAGGTTGGAGCACTTGCCGCATAGCGCTCGTGCCGAGAAAATGACGATTGAATGTCCCGTATAGCTTGGTATTCAAAGATGCCCCGACTGTGTAGGCATGGGCCCTATAAGTCCGCGAGGGGTCAATCCCTGCAGATTCGGACAAGTCTGTCTTGTACACTTTGTACCAAACTTCGGAATAAGAGAGATTCGGGGACAATGTGAAGTGCTTTGCCACCGAGAGCGGCATCGATACGCCCAGCGAGTGATTCACCCGGGCATACTTTTTCCTGTGGCTGATGCTTACCGTGTCGGTGCCAACAAGAGTGTCGATTGTTGACCGTGTGGAATAGCCTATCAGTCCCGGAGTATATGTTGCGACAAGATTGTTATAAAATGCACGGTGCATCGTGCCGTCGGATCCGATCGTGCCGCTTCCCAGCGGATAGAGTCGCACCTGTGAAAAAGTTAGAGTCGGAATCTGATCTATTCGCACATGGCGGTCAAGGTCGTCGTCGTGAGTGACGTTTCCAGAGATAGTATACGATCCGAATCGCTTGCTGAATGAGACCTGGGAGCGCACAATCCGATTGAGTCGGTCTTGGAGATCAGTCGAATAGTCCTGATAGAACGAATTGTCAGACTGGTAACTGCCGTTGGCGCTGAGACGAAACGACGGTGAAAAGGTGTGAGAGTGATTCCCTGCAATAGTCCAGCGGATTTGTCCACCCTCGGTGGCGGTCCGAGTGTCGTAACGTGAGAGCCGGGTATAGTTGCCGCTAAGTGAACCATTGAACACATATCGCTTGGCGTAGGTAGTCCGGCCGTAGAAATTGAGTGTGCTATTTTGATCGAAATAGTCAATAGCCGCCTGCAAGTCCCAATATTCTGAGGCCGCCCAGTAGTAGCCAACATTTTTCACATACCTGTCCCCTCGCTCAAAATTGCCGAGCGTAAATGGAAGAATTCCAGAGTGTCTCCCCTTCTTGAGCGGGAATACATAGTAGGGAATCGCCAGAATCGGCAAACGGCCGATCGAAAGAACTACCGGCTTGGCGATCAAGCGGTCGTTTTCTACCAGCTTGAGGTGCTTTGAATAGAAATGAAAATGCGGTTCGTCGGCGTCGCAGGTGGTATAGCGGCCGTCGTCGAGATAAAACACTTTCTCCTGTTGTCGGTACAGATCATTACCGTAGAAATAGCCGGTCTCGTACGATGATTTTGATTTGAGAATTCGCCCCTTGCGCGTGTCTATGGCATAGGTCAGGTAGTCCCCGTACAGAACATCGGTGCCGTCTTTGAGAACTACCGGGATTGCGTTCGGCTGAAGCCGTTTGGCAAACGACGAAGTATCCACACTTGTGTCGGGTGGTGGTATCGCCGAGAACGCCTCAATCAACCACCCGGTGGGCGTCAAGCGTCATATCGCCGGAGGTCACCTCGCAACTTCGCAGGAGAGTAATCAGAGAGTCGCGCAAGGCATAACTGATCGACTCCCCACGGTAGTCGATGGTGTCTCTTTTTTCCGTCACGGTAGTGTCTCTTTGATCATGGGTGACAGAGACAAACGATCCGACTGCGCCTCCCTGAACATCGACAACCTGAAGCTTGTTATCTTTTAGTCGAAATGTAATCGTGTCACCCGACACTGTATTCTCGTTAGTTTCTTCGCGATCTTTGTCCGATGGCAAATACCATGAATATGCCTGCCCTGAACAAGTGACTGTTTGAAGACGGCCGGAATCAAAGTCGAACACAAGGTTTTTTCCGGTTAGAATCGAGCGATCTATACGAGTTGAATCGGTATCCGACTTCTCATTGAATTCACCGCGCGCGGAATCATACACTTCGATCCGGCGCAGGAAATTCCCCTCGGTAAACATTTGAATCCGGCGACCGCGAATCTGCGACTGTTCTTTGCTGGCCACCGGTGAGTCGACCAATTCGAGCCGGTTCTCGTCGGTAAACATAGTCGCGATTCCGGCTGTGGCGTGGAGATCGCCGCTGGTAATATCGGCATGACCGATCGCCTCGGCCCGCTTGATGACGCCGTCGTATCTGACAGAGTCAGAGATGACTGTAATCATATTACTTGTGTCCGGATATTTGAGGTAGACGGTCGGCCGTCGCCACATTTCAAAAGTCTTGTCAGTACGATTGTAATGGGCAACGGTACCGACGGCAAAGAGAGAATCCTTTCGCGACCAGAGTTCTACATAATCTCCGGCGGCAACTGCGGCGTTGCTGATTAAGTCGTAGTCAACCGAATCGGCCGCTAGATGATACTCGGCGTCGTCGAGAATTACCCGCCCTTTGAGTTTGATTCGTTTTTCTTTCATCCAGAACGCCGAATCGCAGTAGATGGTCCCGCTTTCGGTTTCGAATATGACCGAACCGATGACAAAGGTCGTGTCCTGCAACTTGGAGTGAATGACTTCAAGTTTGTCGGCGTGCTGAAGGTTTAGACGACGTCCGCCACTCTGCGCTGACGCCTGAATTGCCAGTACGGCAATCAGAAGTATACTAATTGAGGCGATCTTACGCACTGGCAAGTATCTCCCGAACAGCGGCCTTGAGTTGTTCAATGCCAATCTGACCAGTACCGCCAATCTGCGCGACGTTGGCACTCCCTCCACCCCTAATTCCGAATTTTGCGCAAAGCGACTTGGCGATGTTGCCGGCGTGGTGACCCGATTTGGAATCAACGGCAAGTAGCCACTTGTCGCCGCATGTCAGAGTTGCTATACCGCTGATTCGTCCGGCAACCTCGGAAGCGAGCGTACCACCGATTTCCAACTCCGAAGGTGCAATCTGTTCTATGACAATTGAAATATCTCCAACCCGCTCAACTGAGCCCGCCAGTTGTTGCGCCCTTTGAGGAATTAGTTCGCGCGAAAGACGAGTGAAGTCTTTTCGGAGATGTTTATTCTCATCTTGTACTTTCTCGAATTTACCGA
>JBGAWZ010000277.1:0-3611 GCA_044227335.1 Candidatus Zixiibacteriota bacterium
GCAATGTCGAGCGGGTGATATTTATCAGCTCGACCGCAGTCTACGGCGTTCCGGATAAACATCCGCTGGTCGAAACCGATCCGGTGCACGGTGTCGGTGCCTACGGCGAGAGCAAGATTATCGGCGAGGAAGTCTGCGCCGAATTTCGCAAACAAGGCATGTGTGTGCCGGTCATTCGCCCGAAAACGTTTATCGGCACCGCCCGACTCGGCGTCTTTCAGATTCTCTACGACTGGGTTGATTCAGGCAAACGCATCCCGATCATCGGCAAAGGGAATAATCTGTATCAACTGCTCGAAGTCACCGATCTGATCGAGGCAATCTCGCTGGCCGGATCGGCGCCGCCCGATGTCGCCAACGATATTTTCAATGTCGGCGCTCAGAGATTCGAGAAAGTAAAGATCGATGTCGGTGCGCTCTGTGATTTCGCCGGCAACGGCGCGCGCGTGATGCCTACTCCTGCGCCGCTGGTTAAGGGCGCGCTGGCGGTCTTTGAATTCATGAAGATATCACCGCTCTATAAATGGGTGTATGGCACCGCTGACAAAGACAGCTTTGTCTCGACCGAGAAAATTGAAACCAAACTCGGCTGGAAGGCGAACAACTCAAATCAGGACGCGCTGATTTCGTCGCACAAATGGTACCTTGAGCACAAAGATGAACTTCTGCATCAAGGCAAAACCGGCGTCACCCACCGTGTCGGCTGGGATCAGGGGATTTTGAAGTTATTTAAGAAGTGGATGTGAGTTTCTTGGTGCCCCACCGCTTGCGGTGGGTTGAGATTCCAGCACATAGTCTTGGTCTTGTAGGTCGAAATCCCTTGCCCCCGGAGGGGGTCGTGCAAAGCACGAGGTTTCGACATCTTACTTTGTAGGTCGGGATCCTTGCTATCCCGACAGTAGGGCAGAACCCGAGCGCCTCGCGACGCGGTTCTGCCTTTTTCGTTTACTGCATGGCGGGTCCGTCCTCGAACCCGCTGTGGCTTTTTTCTACTCTTCTACAATATTGATATACCAATCTACGTGCTCGCGCAGATGTTGCTCCAATATCGTCATTAAGTTTGGCATACAGTCGGCGAAAAGGTCATCAAATGCACTAAGTCCCGCTTGCTCCTCTGCTTTCAAATATGAAATAGCGTCTGAAATAGGTAGCACTTGTATGCGATCAAAAGCGACTCGAGCATCTGATAGAACGCCTGCTTGCGACCCAGCGCCTAACTGACGGAGAGCTTGAATCGTCTCAGTAACGGTAGAAGTACCATGATTAACGAAAAACTGAAAATGCCCGCCGTTATTCACTTCGGCATCGTACGAAAATACAAAGTGAGCGGGTCTTTGCTGTCCCTCCAGCAAGAATGGTTCGGTGATAGCCAAAAGTTCAACGAAAGTATTCCAAACTGTATTGGGATCGGCATCGACTTGCGTGCGGGTCAGCACCTTTCGCATCAGCTCCCCCTCTCAATCAAACTCATACTGCGGATTAGCCGGGGTCTGGTCAAACCCGACCCGCCCAATCACAATCTCCGCGCGGGCGTACGACTCACCTTTCATCGGACATCCGGCTAACCGGCGCAACATCGCCAACTGGCCGGTGTGGGTGAGGGAGTCGGCAATCGGCCCCTGAAATATTTTGGTCAATTCCATCTTGATCGGTTGACTCGCCAAGGCGTCGTCGAATTTCTTGAGAGCCGCAAAAAACCGCGCGACTTCCTGATCCCACGGCAATGGTGTCGAGTTATTCCATTTCCATTCGCCGGTAACGAGCGTGTACCCCCAGTCGAACAGGTCACCCATATGCGCGACAATTTCGACGGGCGTCTTGGTGGTCGGCCCCGGTTTGAAATCGGCAAACGAGGCCGGCGCCCCGCGCATGGTCTTTCCAGCGCGATATGCGAGGGTGGCAACTGTGTGGCGGAGCGTTTCTAGATCGGTCATTGAAAGCTTCTTTCTTGGTAGGTCGGGTTCCGACCGAGCGCCGAATGGCGCGAGAGAGAAACCCGACACTGTTACTACACTTCCATTTCAAAGATGTCGGGTAGCCGATAATCCGAAAACGGATTCTCGTCAACCCGACCTACATCTGACACAACCAAGTAGCAGATTCATCAACCCCACCCTAAAGGGTGGGTTACCAAGGCGTAAGAACACCGACGCATCGAGCGTAGTCGAGATGCGAAATACTATTCAAGTGACGGTGTCTCGACTACGCTCGACACGTCGCAATCTCTCACATTTGTCTTCCGGTGTCTCACACCGCTGGTGGTTGCATCCCCATGCCCGACCATTCGTCACGCGACGGGCCATACACACCCGGTACATTCAGTCCCGCCTGACGCATCAGTACCGTCATCTGCCCGCGATGGTGAATCTCGTGGCGCACTAAAATATCCAGCGCCAGCCCAAGCGACCAGTCCATCCCGTAGAAATTCTTCACGTCTTTGAGCGTCGCGTCGGTCCAGTTCTTCTTGATATACTCAAGCATTTCGTCGGTTACTTTTTCGTAACCGTCGGCAATCGCCGACGCCGAATTGGGCAACGGCGCTTCCTTATCGAGTGACTTAAACGGCACACCGGCAATCCCCATCATTTCAGGATAGGTGGTCGTCAGATGCCAGGCGACACGGCCTAGCGTGCGGTGATCGTTTGTCACCGACTGGCTGAGCGATTTGTCGGTAAATTGTTTCATAAGTTTGAGTGTGCCTTCGCGCTCGTGGCCGTAGGTCTGCAGGAAATTCTCCAAAGATGTGTACACGTTTTCCTCCGATTTATTACGCAATGATCTTTTCTATCTTAGTCAGCGTCTCATCATCAAGTGTTACACCGCAAGCCGACAAATTCTGTTCTAATTGTTCTACATTGGTCGCGCCAATAATGGCACAGGAAATCTGTGGCAAACGGAGTATCCACGCAATCGCAAGTTGTACGATTGTGATACCGAGGTCACCGGCCAGCTCACCAAGTTTTTTCACTTTGGCGACATTTTCTTCGGTCAGATCACTCTCCATCCACCGGGTATTTGCACCCCGGCTGTCTTTGGGAATGCCGCCATTGTACTTGCCGGTCAATAGCCCCTGCGCCAATGGCGACCAGGCTGTCAGCCCCATGCCGTGGCGGTCGCACGCGGGGATAATTTCTCTTTCAATGTGACGGTCCAACAGGTTGTACCGCGGCTGTTCCACCGACGGCGGGTATCCGCGCCAATGGACCGCCGACGATACCGCGTCGTCGATCTGATCGGCCTCCCAGACCGAGGTCCCCCAGTACAAAATATCCCCGGCGCGGACGAGATCTTCCATCGCGCGGACGGCCTCTTCAACGGGAGTTTCCGGGTCAAAGCGGTGGCAGAAGTAGATATCGAGATAATCGGTGCCGATCCGCTTGAGTGTTCCGCGAATCGATTCCATGATATGTTTGCGCGAAAGTCCCCGGTCGTTGACATTCTCAGTCATCGGCCAGAAGAGTTTGCTTGAGATGACCAGATCAGATCGTTTGAACGGCGCGATCGCTTTGCCGACTGCGGTTTCGGCCGATCCTTTGGCGTAGATATCGGCGATATCGATGAAATTGACCCCAAGCTCGATTGCCCGTTGGACAATCTTCTCGCTCGTTTTC
>JBGAWZ010000278.1:0-3595 GCA_044227335.1 Candidatus Zixiibacteriota bacterium
GATCGGATGAAAATGGCACCCGACAGAAGAGCGAAATGTCCAGTGAACTGGTACCAAATTGATCGAACGAAAAACTGGGGGGCGGTGTCTGCAGTACACGCGGATGTTTCCCTGCTTCGTCCAGGACAATTTGGCGTACTCTTGCGATGTCCGAACCGTAGGCAACTCCCACTGACACTTTAACCAGAATTTCTTCCGAGGGGTAACTCAGGTTATGAATTTCCTTCTTGGTTAGTTCTGAGTTTGGACTGATGATCATGCTATTTTGCAGTGTGAGTAGTCGGGTCGAACGAATTCCGATCTGATGCACGATACAAATCGTGCCGTCGGTCATGCGGAGCCGGTCGCCCACGCGAAAAGGCCGGTCGATCATGATGACAAAGCCGGCGATCATGTTAGCCACCGTGTCCTGCGCGGCCAGTGCGATTGCCAGTGAACCAACGCCGAGAACAGCGATCAGACCTTTGACGTCGATTTTGAAATGATCCAGTACAATCAGGGCCGCCAGGGCGTACACAACAATTCGACCAACGCGGTTTAGCAGGGGAACAAACTCATCGTCGACTTTCGATTCGGTCTTGGCGGCGACATTCTCTCCGTACCAGACCAGTGACGTGGTGATTACGCGGACGATGAGATTGGCGACTACCAGTACACCCAAGCTGTAGGTGATGCCGTCGATGACTTCAAAGAGCTTCTCCCCCGTTGTCTCGACATAGAGCGACTGAACAAAATTGAAAAGGACAGTCGCGCCGACGATATAGACCAGCCAGTAGACATGTTTGCGGGTGGCGGCAAGGAGGCGGTCGTCCAGATCGGACTTGGTTTTTTTGGCAAAGTGAGCGATCACGCTCCACAAGACCGCGCGAACGAGAGCGGCAACGATGATTGTACCGACTACAATGATCGCCATGCCAATAACGTGTTGCCATAATTCGGCCACTGGAATTTGCGAAAGAAAGTTACGCATACGTCACCTACTTGAATTGGACCTCGATACCGGCAGTTTCGAAACGTGCGCGCACACTTACCGTGTCAACAAGCGGCAAGAACGGCTCAGCGAGTGTGAAGGGATAGATCGTGCCGCGGTCAAAGAAACCGTTGCTGTTGCGATCAATATACCCGCCCAGGAGGTATTTCCCCGCCGGAAGAGCAAACTTGAATGAGCTACCCGCAGTGAATCGATATGTGTGAGTGTCGTTGAGTTTTCTGAGCAGGATTGTTGCCGGAAATCCTGTATCTGAGAGCGGCCAGGTGATATTTCCTTCGAGCCACCCGAGCGAATCAGTGTTGATAATCGAAAATGTGTACTGCACGACCGAGTCACCAATCGAGTTTCCAGACAGATCCTGGATATCGCCCCGACGCACGCGAACAACATACTGCTGTCCTGCGGCAAGACCCTCAGGTGAAAGCACTAATTCAATCGGACTTCGCATTGACTTGGTACACAACAACCTGCTGGAGTCCTTGAGCGAATTTACGACAATTGCAGTATCGGTGATCTTCGTGAGAGATATCGGTTCGGAGAAATATACATGCACGGCGGTATCGATTGAAAGAAGCGGTCGGGGGTTGGGCCATACTCCGGAAATCGCGGGCCGAGTTGTGTCGGCAGGAGCTGATATTCGGAGACTGTCAAAAGTCGCCGGGGACTTCTCCGGCTCAATTGTCCAGCGCAACCGACCCACGCCAGCGGTGAGCGGGCCGAAGTATGCTCTGATAGTAGTGAATGATTCGCTGTCAGGTGGCGCAATCGGCACAGCCGCTAACTGAGTACCGCCAAGAGAAAGCCGGATCGAGTCGGTAACCGAGAGTTGATTGAGATTCAGTTGCTTTGAAAGTCGCAGTTGGAGCACCCGGTCACTGTTCAAAAGTGCGGAGATTATCTTGTAAGGCAGAGTATCCTGAGAAGTGAGCGCCAGATTGAGATTTTCAATCGAGCGGATTGAACTGAGGTCAGTCGGGCGATCCGGAATTCCGAACTTATCGCGAAGGGGCCGAAAGCGGTCATCACGTGCTGACTTTTGGAAGGCGATCAACCTGAAGGAAGCCGACGGCAGATGATGAAAGGAGAACTCTCCCCCCTTCCCGCTGGCGGTAAGGTAATCGGGGAAGATTGAGTCGTAGGGGGGTTCCGGAGTGAGCGACGCAGAGTTGTACAGGCCGATCGTGACACCGGCGACCGGCTTGTCATCGGCGTATACTGCCCCCGAAATCGAACAGCTATCAAGAGCTGGCCCAGTGGAAAAAGCGAGGGTGATTGATGAGTCTGGCTTGTTTCCGCGGAGATCGGCAAGGGCAGTCGGCAGAGTAACCAAATAGGTGCGGTTGGCGGCGAGTGAGTCGGCAAGTTCGATCTTCACACTCTGGCTTGACCAACTGACTTTCGGCAAGACCTTTTGTCGCGGCGAAATGAAAACAGTTGCGCCTTTGGGAATTTGCACTCCCTCGGACAGTTTGAATTCGATGACCCGTATCCCTGACTGATTGACGGCTCCGTTGACGGGAGTGGATTCGAGCACTACCGGGCCCTGTTTGTCTTCGGGACCGCCCGGTGGCGCGCCGACATCGGCACACCCGGCGAGCAATGCCACGAATGCAAGTACGCATTTGATTACTCTTGAACGCGGCATATGATCGGGCATTATTTGTGGAGTTTATCTTTGATCTTGTCGTTGTTGGGAGAGAGCTCCAGCGCTTTTTTCCACCAGACACGGGCCGAGTCGGACAAATTGAGATCATGGTAGACATCGCCCAGATGCTCGAAGACAGTCGGGTCGGGTTGGGCGTCTGCCGCTTTCAGCAGGTACGAGAGCGCCTCGCGAAACTCTTTTTTTCGATAGAGCACCCAGCCATAGCTGTCCAGAAAGGCGCCGTTGTCGGGTTCAAGTTCGAGGGCGCGGCCGACAAGTATCTTGGCGCTGTCGAGTTCCATGTTTTTGTCGGCGAACATATACCCGAGGTAATTGAGCGCCTGCGCGAAGTTTGGGGCATGCGATAAGAGATCTTCAAAAGTAGCGCGAGCGGAGTCAACCATGCCGAATTGTTCGAATGCCGACCCGAGCGCGTAGTAGATATCGAGCGCTTGTTTTTCGTCGCGGACTTTTTCGATACCGGATTGCAGTGACGCCAGCGCGCGGGCGGTATCTTTGAGCTGATTGTAGGCGGCCGACAGGCTGATCCAGGCGGTTGACGAGGTGTCGGCGATGCGAGTCATGTGCTCAAAGTTGTTAACGGCTTTCTTCCATTCTTTGCGACGGAGTTCGATTCGGCCGAGGTAGTAATAATTCAGTGAGGTCTCGTCGCCGGCCTTTACGCGAGTAGAAAAAATCGAGTCGGCCTGCTTGAGCGAATCCATGGAAAAGTAGAGAATGCCGAGCCGTCGGGCGGCGAAATCATCGGCAGGGAATTTGCGCGCGATGAAGAGTGCGTGAGGCAGGGCCTGGCGTACCGAGTCCATCCGGGCATATAGATTGATGAGTGTGTGACGGTACGGAATGTACTCAGGCGAAATCGCTACGGCTGATTCCAGCAGAGCGGTTGCGGAATCGAGCTGGTCTTTCATCTCGTACGTTTCTGAGAGAGACACGAT
>JBGAWZ010000279.1:0-3592 GCA_044227335.1 Candidatus Zixiibacteriota bacterium
CGAGATACAAAAACAAAGCGGCCGGGTGAGGGCACCCGACCGCACAAATTTCACAATTGAGGGACCCATCACAAACGATGGGGCACTTTCGACGTCGGGACCATGGAGGTCCCGACCTACAAAATCACGTTCCCATTTCCCACGAAGCCAGATATTTCTTCTGCTCCGGTGTCAGCGTGTCTATCGCGGTCCCCATCGATTTGAGTTTGAGCGCCGCGATTGCGGCGTCGATCTTTTCGGGCACCACATAGACACTTGGCTTGAGCGTACGGTGATTCTTCACCATATACTCAGCCGCCAGTGCCTGATTGGCGAACGACATATCCATTACCATCGCCGGATGTCCTTCGGCGGCCGATAGATTCACAAGGCGGCCGTCGGCCAGCACAAAGACCCGCTTTTTGCCGACCATGAACTCCTCGACATTCGGGCGAACGATCTTGCGCTTGGAGGCGGCTTTCGCCAGACCCGGCAGATCGATTTCAGCATTGAAGTGGCCGGAGTTACAGATGATCGCGCCGTCTTTCATGCGACGGACATGCTCAGGACGGATGACATTGAGATTGCCGGTTACGGTGATAAAAAGATCGCCAATCGGTGCCGCTTTGGACATGGGCATAACCATGAAGCCGTCCATGACTGCCTCGATAGCTTTCACCGGATCGATTTCAGTAACAATCACGGTGGCGCCAAGACCCTTGGCCCGAACCGCCACACCGCGACCGCACCAGCCATAACCGGCGATCACGACAGTCGAGCCGGCGATCAGCATGTTGGTCGCGCGTATGACGCCGTCGAGAGTTGACTGACCGGTACCGTAGCGGTTGTCAAACAGATGTTTGGTCTTACTGTCATTGACCGCAATTACCGGGAACTTGAGAGCGCCGTCCTGCGCCATCGCACGGAGGCGAATAACGCCGGTAGTGGTTTCCTCGGTGCCGCCGACAATCGTCTTAAGCAAATCGCGTCGGCTCTTATGAATCTCGCTGACCAGATCGGCGCCGTCGTCCATCGTGATATGCGGCTTCACATCGAGCGCTTGATTGATGTGCTTGTAGTAGGTCTTGTTGTCTTCGCCTTTGATCGCGAAGGTCGACACCCCGTATTCGGCAACTAACGCGGCCGCGTTGTCATCCTGTGTGGAGAGCGGATTGCTGGCGCAAAGAGTAAGATTAGCACCGCCGGCTTTGAGCGTGAGCATCAGGTTGGAAGTCTCGGTGGTGACATGCAGACAGGCGGCGATATTCACTCCCTTGAGCGGCTTTTCTTTGGCGAACCGCTCGCGTATCAGACGAAGGACCGGCATACTCCGCTCGGCCCACTCAATCTTTTTTCGCCCCTCGGACGCGAGTTTCAAATTCTTGACATCATGTTTCACAGCCATATGATCACGCATCCTTTGCAAGCAGTTTTGCTTTGTCGGTTCGTTCCCAGGTGAATTCTTTTTCGGTCCGGCCGAAGTGGCCGTAGGCCGCCGTTTTGCGGTAAATGGGACGAAGCAGGTTGAGTTCTTTGATAATTCCGCGCGGGGTCAGGTCGAAATGTTTGTGGATCAGATCGACAATCCGTTTTTCGGGGACCTGTGCGGTTCGGTCGGTGAAGACCATTAGCGAGACCGGTTTGGCCACGCCGATAGCGTAGGCGATCTGGATCGTGCACTTTGATGCCAGCCCCGACGCTACTACGTTTTTCGCGATGTGACGGGCCATATAGCAAGCGGAGCGGTCGACTTTTGTCGGATCTTTTCCCGAAAATGCGCCACCGCCGTGCGCCGCCATGCCGCCGTAAGTGTCGACGATGATCTTACGGCCGGTCATACCGGTATCCGACTGCGGACCGCCGACGACAAACTTGCCGGTCGGGTTGACCAGGAATTTTGTTTTGTTGTCGATCATCTTTTTCGGGATAATCGGTCCGGCGACTTTGTCGATAATTTCGTCGCGCGATTTGCCGGTGATCTTCTTACCGGTCTTATCCAGAATCTCCTCGGTGTGTTGGGATGAGATAACCACTGTATCCACATACACTGGCACACCGTCTTCATACTTGAGCGTTACCTGCGTTTTGCCGTCGGGGCCGAGATAGGGGAGAATTCCCTTCTTGCGGACATCAGAAAGCCGCCGCGATAACTTGTGGGCCAACATGATCGGCATCGGCATCAGTTCGTCGGTTTCGCGGCACGCGTAGCCGGTCATCAGTCCCTGATCGCCCGCACCGCCGGTATCAACGCCCTGCGCGATATCCGGCGATTGCCGGCCGATAGCGTTGAGTATTCCGCAGGTCTTGTTGGAGAATCCGTAGATCGATGAATTGTAGCCGATATCGTCCAGAACCGCTCGAACCAGACTTTGAATATCGACATAGGCGTGGGTGGTTATTTCGCCGCCGACAATCACCAGACCGACCGTGACAAATGTCTCGCACGCCACCCGTCCTTTGGGATCGTGGCGGAGGATTTCATCAAGGACGCCGTCGGAAATTTGATCGCACACCTTGTCGGGGTGTCCTTCGGTAACCGATTCGGAAGTAAACAGAAATGAGTCTCGTGACATGAAAATCCCTCTATGAAGTGAAGTTTGTTTCCAGATTAAGTGAGTTCATCGGTCGATAGATGCCCTACGCCCCTTCGGATGTCAGGGCAACGTTTAGCACACCAGTCTTATCGCGTACTGTGACGCCGCGTCCGACGAGCGAATCGACAATTTCTGATCGCTCGACAGTGGCGCCCTCGCCGATAATCGAATTCTTGATTACACTGTCGCTAATAACCGCCCGGTCTGAAATCGAGACATACGGCCCGATGGTTGAGCCTGTAACAGTGGCTTTCGGCGCGATATACACCGGCGGAACCAGCCTGTTGCCGGCCGGTGCCATGCTCGATGTGATTTTGTCCAACAGGTGACGATTGGTAGAAAGCATTGTTTCTACTTTTCCGCAGTCGTACCATTGCTGTACCTCAAACGGCACAAACGACACCCCGGCACGGATCATCTGTTCGAGCGCATCGGTAAATTGAATTTCACCACGGGTAGTTTTCCCCGATTGCACATGTTCGGCCAGGATCTTCTTAAGGAGCGTCGAGTTCTCAAAGTAGTACAGGCCGATGATCGCCAGATTCGATTTGGGTTGCTCCGGTTTTTCGACCAATCCCACAATTTTGCCGCTCTGTGTCTCGGCGATTCCGAAACGGGAAGGATCATCCACTTGCCGCAGTCCAAGAACATACTGACCGGCAGAAACAAAAGCGCGGAGGTCGGCATCGACGATAGTATCGCCCAGCACAATGAGTAGCGGACCTCCAGAGAGATGCGCTATCGCCAGATTGAGTGCGTATCCGAGTCCCAGCAATTGATCCTGCGCAACAAACCGGCAGGGAAATCTGAAATTTTTGCGGATATGGGTTTCGATTTGTTCTCCCATATGGCCAATGACGAAAATGACTTCTTCCGGTTCAAGCTTTGCAATTGGTTCGAGGATATGGTCAATAATCGGCCTTCCCGCGACATGCAGAAGCGGTTTGGGCTGGGAATAGGTGTGGGGGCGAAGTCTGGTACCGACCCCGGCGACTGGTACAATTACTTTCATTTTATTG